>CAMAQS010000030.1 GCA_945860565.1 Chitinophaga pinensis
TTCTCGAAAGCAGTTTCATTATCTTCACCTTCAACTGAGTAATCTAAAATGGTTCCAATACCAGACTTTGATAAATTTTCTATGGTTTTAGTGCATTCGTGTATGTCCTCACCACCACAGAACTGATGAAAAATGGTTTCTTTTACGAGTTTTTTCAATCCCAACATCAAGGATATTTTCGCCAAGAAAGGACCATAGGTTAATAAAATTGGATAATCAAAAGATTTGAAAAGCACTTTTGCTTTTTTTAAATCATTGTTTGATTTGTTTTTAAATGCAATTTCGGTGTTGTCAAATGAAATTCCCAAGGTTTTCTCTTTTATATAGTACAAATTAACATCAAATCATGCTAACATTAAAGTAATTTATGATATTAAGGCAATCTTAATTGTAGTTTATCTATTGCATTTTGGAGCATGGGATGTTTATCTAATAAAAAATCTAATTTTTCTTTATCTGTATATGGTTTTCGGGCAGTTTCAGTAACTTCTCCTAATTCTATACTGACAGAGTTATAACGGTTATTAGACAATGATATAATTTCTTGTGTTAATTCCACTTTAATTTCTTCAATGGCCACAAAATGCATTTTGCTTTGAACAATAAGCTTTAAATCGGACCCCTCGAAATCGAATTTTACAGACTTTAGTAAATTTGACATTCTTGGAGATTTCGTTGAAATGATGCGTTCAACCATTTCATGAGGTTCTAAAACAACACTGTTTTTTTCCTTTATTTCTTTTTCGATGGAATTTGAATCTTCAATTTGTTGTTTAGATTTTTTGAATGACGACCTATCCAACAGTCCCAAACGTGTAGAAGCCACCTTTTTTTCTACATCTTCTCTAATTGATGGTGCAATTTTATCAGAAATGGTTTTTGAGACCCCTATTTGTTGGGTGTCATGGTTTTTTTTTTTCAAATCCTCCAAAGTAGGTAGGTTCGAAATGAAATTTCTTAGATTTACCAATTTGAGCAATGTCAATTCAATGAGTAACCTTGGGTTTCTCGACAATCTAAATTTTTCATCGGCCTCATTGGATAGATTTATGGCATTGATCAAAAACGACAATTCTAAAGGGTTAGATTGTTTGATATATTTTTCTTTGTAAGAATCTGAAACATCTAACAATGAGTTGGTTAAAGGATCTTTACTTACCAATAAATTTCTAAAATGATTGATTAATCCTTCAATGATGAGCGATCCATCGAAACCATTTCTTAAAATCTCATCCAATAACAATAGTGTTTTACTGGTTTCTCCATTTACTATAAAATCGGTGAAAGAGAAAAATGTATCTGCATCTAAAATGCTCAACATTTCGATGGCTTTTTCGTAGGAAATTTCGCCATTGGAGAAACTTGCCAATTGATCAAACAAACTCAGTGCGTCTCTTAAACCACCATCTGCTTTACGCGCAATTAAGTGCAGAGCCTCGTCGCTTACGGTAATGTTCTCGTTCTTCGCTATTTTCTTTAGGTGATTAACCATATCCAACGTTTGAATACGGTTAAAATTGAAAACTTGGCATCTGCTTAAAATAGTTGGCAGTATTTTATGTTTTTCGGTAGTGGCTAAAATAAAAATCGCGTAACTAGGCGGTTCTTCGAGTGTTTTTAAAAATGCATTAAAAGCTGAGGTAGACAACATGTGAACCTCATCGATAATATAGATTTTATAGCGCCCAATTTGTGGAGGAATTCTTACTTGGTCAATTAAGTTTCGAATGTCTTCAACAGAGTTGTTTGAAGCAGCGTCTAATTCAAATATATTGAAGGAAAAATCAAGATTTGTCTCTTCCGTTGATGAAGCATTTAAAACTTTTGCTAAAATTCTGGCACAAGTAGTTTTGCCCACTCCCCGAGGCCCCGTAAACAAGAATGCTTGGGCTAAACGGTTATTTTCGATTTCATGCAATAACGTTTCAGCAACATGTTTTTGACCCACTACATCTTCAAATGTTAGGGGTCTATACTTCCTGGCTGAAACAATGAATTGCTGCATTCCACAAATTAACTTCATATACAGGATTAAGACAATTAAACTTTTCAACTATTTCGATAAAATGCCAATCATTATTGAATAATTCCGCTTATTCAATAAAATATTGTCGTAATAAGTGATTTGTGTTTTAATTTGCAGGTGATTATGAATATTGGTGAAATATTAACCCCATTTAACTTAAAAAGCACAAACGGTGAATTTGTAAGTTCTTATGATTACTCAGATAAATATGCATTTTTGGTTTGTGTTACTTGCAATCATTGCAAATATGCACAAGCTTATTGGAGCAGATTGATAAAATTGGCTGAAAAATTCGAAGAAGATAACCTTGGTGTGGTTGCCATTTGTGGCAACGATTCAGTCCAATATCCGCTAGATGGATTTGATAATATGAAATCATTGGCGGAACAATTTAATTTACCTTTTGAATACCTTTACGATGTTAACCAAGAAGTAATGAAGAGCTTGGGTGCAACAAAAACACCAGAAGTTTTTTTATTCAATCAAAGAAGAGAGTTGGTTTACAAAGGAGCCATTGATGACAGTTGGGATAACGACCAAACCATTATGAAGGTTTACCTTGAAGATGCCATTGACTATACCCTCGACGGTGTTGAAATTGACTATCCAGAGGTTCATCCTGTTGGATGCAGCATTAAATGGAAGAATTAAAAAAAGTTGCTTTAATTACAGGCGCTACCAAGGGAATTGGCAGAGCCATTGCATTTAAAAGTGCAGAACTTGGTTTAAATTTATCATTAATCTCTAGAGATTATGCTGAACTTCTTAAGTTAAAAGCCACTTTACTAGAATTATATCCAATTCGAGTTGAAATATTTGAAGGAAATGTTTCTATGGAATCCAATTGTAAGGAATGGATTGATCACACTGTGGCAATTTTTAAAAGAATCGATTATCTCTTTAATAATGCTGGAATTAGCATGCATGCCTTATTTGAAGATTGCGATGTTCGTGTAATTAAGGACGTAATGGACGTTAATTTTTGGGGGATGGTATATTGCACAAAATTTGCTTTGCCGCACATAAAAAATGTAAAAGGACATATTATAGGTATCTCTTCAATTGCTGGATTTAAAGGATTACCTGGTAGAACAGGTTATTCGGCCAGTAAATTCGCTATGAATGGATTTTTAGAAAGCTTAAGAATTGAACAGCGGCATTCGGGAATCCATATTTTGATTGCATGTCCGGGTTACACAAAATCCAATATTAGAAAAGTGGCCTTAAACAAATCGGGAATTTCACAAGGTGAATCGCCCATTGATGAATCAAAATTAATGAGCGCCGAAATGGTTGCTGAAAAGATTTGGAAGGCTGTATTTTCAAAAAAATCTTATTTAATTCTAACCTCTCAAGGTAAGTTCGCCATACTTTTAAATAAAATTTCTCCAAAGTTGGCAGATTTTATTACATATTTGTTTATCTCTAAAGAAAAAAACAGTGTTTTGAAATGAATATAAATGAATCTATAACCGTATTTTTTACATTATTTGCTGTAATAGACATGTTGGGATCCATCCCAATTTTGATTACGCTGAAACAAAAAATTCCGGATATAAATCCTTTAAAAGTAACCATTGCTTCGGCAATATTGATGATTTCCTTTTTGTATATAGGTGAATTGTTTTTGAAGTATTTGGGGATTGACTTACAATCTTTCGCATTGGCTGGTAGTATAGTAATGTTTATTTTGGGTTTAGAAATGGTCCTCGGTGTAGATATTTTTCGAAGTGATCCAGATACTCCTTCTGGTTCAATAGTGCCCGTGGCTTTTCCCATTATTGCAGGTTCAGGTACGTTAACCACCATTTTATCTTTAAAGGCAATTTACGATAAAACGACTATTTTAATGGGTATAATACCAAATTTAATCTTGATTTATATAGTTCTCCGCGCCACTGGATTTTTTGAAAAAAAGATTGGAAAATCTGGTATGATGGTAATGAGAAAATTCTTTGGCGTTATTCTGTTGTCTATTGCCGTAAAGTTGTTCAGAACAAATCTGTAAATTACAACAAATCTGAGTAAATATTAAACAATTGATTTGAAATGAATTGGGAATTGATTTTTTTCAATATTTCGGTGTAATCTTGTTTGTAATCATTCAAGTTAGAAGATATTTGAAGCATCAATTTAGACAATTCATTGGGTGAATTTGGATTGAAATAATTTCCTGAATTATTGGTTAATTCTCTGAAAATTTGAATGTCGCTAACAATCATTGGTAGATTTAAAACTGCCGCCTCCATAAGTGGAATACCAAAACCTTCTTGAAAACTTGGGTAGACAAAACAACTTGAATCGGCAAGCAGCTGAAACAATTCCTCATTTTTAACATTTGTTTTAACGGTAACCCGAGAGCCTAGACCAAGATTTTCAATTTCTTTTGATGTTTCTTCAAAGGCGTTTCCTTTTGCTCCGCAGAGAACCAAGTTCCAATTGTGTTGCTGACACGTTAAACCAAAAGCCCTAACTAGATTTATATGGTTTTTACGATGATTAAAAGTAGAGTGATAAAAAAAATATTGAACCACTTCCCTATTGCGGTTTTTTTTTATTTCATACAGTATTGGATTTACTGCTTGATAAACCGTTAATAACTTTGATTCGTCTACCGAATAATACTTTAAAATATTGTCTCTGGTGGTATTGCTCGTAACGATGATTTTATCTGCAACTTTCAAAGACCATTTGGTTTTTAGATGGTATATTTCTCTATCTATTTTAGGATAGTAATTTGGAAATTCCTTGTAAATCACATCATGAATGGTTACAATTTTTCCAATGTTTTTGGGGATGTCTATTGGTATTTCATTGGATAATCCATGAAATAGGTTAACGCCACTATTTTTAACCGATTTTCCAATGCCTATGGTCCTCCAAAGTGGATTAATTTTAGATTTGTGAAAAACGCGAAAATTAGAATTTGCTTTTTTTACATTAAATAAAACAATTTCAATATTGGATTGGTACTTGGACAAATCAGAAATGAGTTGCCTAGAATAATTTCCTAAGCCACTAAAATTGTGAAAATATCGTTTCGCATCAAACCCAACTTTCATCAAACTGAAATATTATAGTCTCTAAGGGTTTGATTCAAAGATGTTTTGGTGTCCGTACTTTCTTTTCTTTTTCCAAGAATTAAAGCAATGGGTACATAAAAATCACCCCCTGGAAAAGTTTTTTTCATGCTGCTAGGAATAACAACACTATTCGGTGGTATGTATCCTTTTGGCAATTCCTCACCTGAATTGGAATCTATGATTTTGGTACTCATTGTTAGGGTTAAACCAGCGCCCAACACTGCACCAGTGCCTACATGAACCCCTTCTACCACAATGCATCTACTTCCCAAAAAACAGTCATCCTCAATTATTACGGGTGCAGCCTGTACAGGCTCCAAAACGCCACCAATACCAACGCCACCACTCAAATGCACATTTTTACCAATTTGCGCGCAACTTCCAACAGTTGCCCAAGTATCAACCATGGTTCCTTCATCTACATAAGCGCCAATATTGGTATAGGAAGGCATTAAAATCACTCCAGGAGCAATATAGGAACCATATCTTGCTACGGCATGAGGCACAACTCGAATTCCCAATTTGTCATAACCATGTTTTAATGGCATTTTGTCATGAAATTCTAAATCACCTGAATGGCTAATACTCATTTTTCGGGTTGGGAAATACAAAATGACTGCTTTTTTAACCCAGTCATTCACTTTCCAAGTACCATCGGAATTTGGTTCAGCAACACGAAGTTTTCCGCTATCAAGTAAAGCAATTATTTCTTCAATCAAACTTACACTGTCTGATTTTTTTAAAAGTTCTCTATTATTCCAAATTTCATCGATTTGTTGACTGTACTTTTCCATATGGGTATTAAATTGCAGCAAAATTGCAAAACATTTTTATAACCTCATGAAAATATTTATAAATAAATTACTTTCTATTTTGTTATTGTTCAATTCTGTTGAATTGAAATCACAAACCATCCTTAAATCCAAGGCCCAAAATGAAGGCATTGAATTGAATATTACGGATTGTTTTATTTCTAAATATTATCCAAAAGCACCCAGAAGTATACAGTGGTTGCCGGGAACACCTGATTATGTTTGGATGTATACCATGAATAAAGAAAAAGGCAATCACTTATATCGAGTGGATGCGGCCAACTTAAATGGGATTTCCAAAGAAAGAATTTATATTCATCTAGATTCTTTTCAAAATGCCGCAAAAGAACTAACATCCAAAAACAAAGATTTACAAAGTTTAAAATTTGGTGCATTGCCAATTTTTAATTTTACAACCCAAAATACAGGTTGGTTCAAAGAATCTGCTTATTTATTTAATTTTGAAGTATTACACAATGGTGGCATTAGAGTACAATTTGACTTTAATTCAGAAAAAGAAGAACAAGCATTTGAAATATTTGTAGATAAAAATAACCTCGAAAAAAAAACTGGTTTTGTTTTTAAAGACAATATTTGGATTAAAACAAAAACACAGCATGTTCAAATTACCAAAGATGGCGGCCAAGGAATTGTGTACGGACAATCGGTTCACAGAAATGAATTTGGCATTAGTAAAGGTTTATTTTGGAGTTTAGACGGAAAATCACTGGCTTTTTATAGAATGGATGAAAAAAGAGTGACTGAATATCCTCTATTTTCAATAAGTGAGCGTCCAGCCAAACAAAACAGCATCAAATATCCCATGGCTGGAGACAGTAGTCACTCAGTAACGGTTGGTGTTTGGAATAAGGAAACCCAAAAAGTAATTTACCTAAAAACCAGCGGTACCTATGATCATTACCTTACAAATGTTACATGGTCGCCAAATGGAAATTCCATTTTTATAGCTTGGGTAAATCGCGAACAAAACAAAATGGAATTGAGAGAATATAATGCGTTAAGTGGAGAATTAATCAAAACCTATTTTTCTCACTCTCATGATAAATATATCGAACCCGAAAATGGGCCACTTTTCTTAGGCAATAGCAGTGATAATTTTATATGGCAAGGGAAACAAACAGGTTTCAATCATTTGTATTTATATAAAAACAATACATTAAATCAAATCACATCAGGTGATTGGGAAGTCACTGAAATTGTAGGATTAGATAAATTAAAACAAAATATCATTGTCAATTCTACTAAAAACGGCAATGCCAATTCTGACAATGCACTCATAAGAACTCCGTTAATTGTAAATATTCAATCCAAAAAATTGAGTGTTCTAACAAACAACAATAGCTATAATTCGGGCATTTGGAATGAAGATGCAGGTATGTTGATTACAAGTTACTCCAATTTGAATATACCCAAGAAAATAGATTGCATATCCGTAAATCCGAGCAACATTAAAAAATCTAAATTCGACAGTGTTAGCCTTTATCAATCTGAAATTCCAACACTTGCAATAAGTATGGGTGAAATACATATAGGGAAAATCTCAAATGAAGGTGTTGATTTGTATACACGCACTTTTTTCCCTCCAAATTTCAATCCAAATAAAAAATATCCAGTTGTGGTTTATGTTTATGGCGGACCACATGCGCAAATGATCACAAATACTTGGCTTGGTGGTGGAAATTTATGGATGCATTTCATGGCACAAAAGGGGTATATTGTATTTACCTTAGACAACAGAGGGTCTGCACATAGAGGTTCAAACTTTGAAAATGCAACATTTAGAAAATTAGGCAATATTGAAATGTCTGATCAACTGGCTGGATTAAACTATTTAAAGTCTTTGAATTATGTAGATTCAACCCGAATTGGCATTCATGGTTGGAGTTTTGGAGGATTCATGACAACTAGCCTAATGACCCGCACTCCTGGGAAATATAAAGTAGGTGTGGCTGGTGGCCCAGTAATTGATTGGAAGTTTTATGAGATCATGTACACAGAAAGGTATATGGATAAGCCAGAAGAGAATCCTGAAGGCTACAAAGAAAGTTCTTTGTTAAATTACGCACACCAATTAAATGGAAGATTGCTAATGATTCATGGAGCCGATGACGATGTAGTTGTTTGGCAACATAGTTTGATGTTTTTGGACAAATGCGTAAAATCAATGAATACAAATCTTGATTATTATGTATATCCAGGACAAAAACACAACGTAGTTGGTCCTGATAGAGCTCATTTATACAAAAAAATCAGTCAATATTTCTTTGATTTCTTATAAAGAAAACCAATGATTAATCAGGAAATAACAATTGTAGAATGTCCGAGAGATGCTATTCAGGGAATAGAAAATTTCATCCCCACAGAGAAAAAGATATCTTATTATACTGAATTGTTAAAATGCGGCTTTCATACATTGGATATTGGAAGCTTTGTAAATCCAAAAGCGGTACCTCAATTGAGCGATACAGAGGAAATATTGAATTCGTTGGCAACCATAAAAGGGGAAAACAAATTCTTGGTAATTGTTGCGAATAGCCGTGGGGCACAAAAAGCGTCGGAATTTGCTGCGGTAGATTACATTGGATTCCCATTGTCAATCAGCGAAACTTTTCAACAAAGGAATACCAATAAAAGCATTTCTGAGGCTATTTCCGAACTTGATGAAATCAGAAACATTGCCAACTTAAACTCTAAGGAATTGGTGGTGTATTTAAGCATGGCATTTGGAAATCCTTATGGCGACCATTACACAACTGAATTGGTTGTTGAATATGTAAATCAAATGTCCGATGCAGGCATAAATACAATCAGTCTAGCAGACACCACTGGATTGGCTAATATCAATGATATTAAATGGCTTTATTCTGAATTAATTCCAGCATTTCCAAAAATAACTTTTGGTGCACATTTTCATGCAGACCCAAACGATTGGATTGAAAAAATTGAAATTGCATATCAAAGTGGTTGCCGTCGATTTGATTCTGCAATTTTGGGATATGGAGGTTGCCCATTTGCTAAAAATGAATTGTTGGGCAACATTCCAACCGAATTCATGGTTCAACACTTTCAAAAATTAGGATTTGCAAAGCAAATCCTAATTTCAAATAACCTCATTCAATTGGCTGAAGAGACATACAATTTTAAGCCAATTGGTTTTAATTCACTTTTTGTAATCTTAAAAGTTCAATAATAGTATCCAATTTCTGGACAAGGACATCATTGTAATCGGTAGTTTTAGCCTTAATGATAATAGATCCGCCAGAACCGGATTGGTTCAAAGCATCCATATCGTCATTTTCAAATAGATCACTTGGTGTAATACCCAAGGTGTCACAAATTTTCTCCATTGTGTCTACTCTCATGGATTGTTTTTTAAGCATATAGTGAAATCCTTGTTCACTTAATCCACATAATCTAGCTAACTCCTTGATTGGAATTCTCTTTCCCGCTGCAAGATTTTTAATCTTGTTGTAATCTAATCTGCTCACTTCCTGTCTTGTATTAATGTTACATATTTGTTCAAACACCAAATGTTATATATTAAACTTAAAAACGTGGCATTTATTTTAAAATCGATTAAGAATATAACTCAAATGAAAGAAAAATTAAAACGAAAATAGATTCAATCATATCAATTTCAACAAATTAACCTAATATACAAAAGTGCTATTTGACAATTTCGTGATGAAAACTAAAGAAATATATCATTAATTTCTAATTAATTAAAAAATTATCAATTACTTTAGTTAAGCTAAAAAAATTAGGTTGATTATTAATACATTATCCTAAAATGTTCTTCTGCAATATTTGAGAAATCGATTCTTTATAATTTTTGCCAATTGGAATTTCTATATTGCCCTCAAGAATAACGGTGGTATTCTGAATTGCTTTAATCTTGTTAATGGCAATAATATAGCTTCTATGGACGCGAATAAACTTATCTACTGGAAGACCAGATTCCATGTTTCTCATGGTTTGTAAGGTTACAACTCGTTTTTCAGGTGATGTCCAAATTTTCACATAGTCTGCAAAAGCTTCTACATAATGTATTTGATCGTAGAATATTTTCTGAAACTCTCCATCCACTTTTACATAAACATAATCGTCTTTTGTATCGGCAACATCGTTTTCATTTTCTTTATATTCCATGTACTCTTCCAAGCGCTTAATCGCTTTACTTAATCTGTCTGGTGCAATTGGTTTCAAAAGATAATCGAGTGCTTCAAATTCAAAAGCGTCTGCTGCGAAATTTGGATGTGCAGTAGTGAAAATTACGGCATAAGGCATAGGGTAAGATTTTTTAACAAATTCTAGACCTGTTTCACCTGGCATTTGAATATCTGTGAAGACTACATCGGGATTTAGGATTTCGAGTTCATTTTCTAAATTTGAAGTAGAACTAAATTTTCCAACAATTTCAACATTAGGATGAGATTGTAATAAACTTTCTAGGACTTTAAGCGCCAATGGCTCGTCGTCGATTAATACTGCTTTTATTTTCATATAGTTTGTTACCAAAGAATGTGCAAATCTACCTTATAAACACCCTCTGAAATAGACCAATTTATTTCGTGCTTATTTGGGTAGATTAAAGTTAGGCGTTTTTTTATATTTTGTAATCCAATGCCTCCCATTTTTTCGCTTTTCTTCGATGGATTGAATGAATTTTCGATAAGGAATTTAAAACCCACCGGAGTTACATTTGCCCTAATATTGATAAAGCGCTGTTCTGGCAATAGTTGTTCGCTGTGCTTGAATGCATTTTCAACCAATGTAAGAAACAACATGGGTTCTACTTGTTCATCAGTAAGTTCAGCATCAATGTCGATGGAAATCTTAACCATACTTCCCAACCTCAGTTTTTCAATTTCTACATAATCACGCACATGTTCCATTTCTTTGCGAATAGAAACTGTACCTTGATTGCTTTCGTACAGAACATATCTTAGTATATTAGATAAGCGCAAAACCACTTCTGGCGCTGAATCAGATTTGGATAAGGTTAAGGCGTATAAATTATTTAAAGAATTGAATAAAAAGTGTGGATTTATTTGAGATTTTAGGAATTTTAATTCTGTTTGAAGTTGAATTTGTTGCAATTCAACGGTTGTTTTTTGGTCCTTATACCATTGTTTAATTAACTTAAAGACCATTGTTGTAATAACTGTAAAAAGAACATTTATTACTAAAAAAAGAAAAAATGTATCGGACCAAACCAAACTTTGCAGTTCAGAATTTTTTATAACAAAATGGACTATTATAGACAGCGGAAAACAAACACTGAGAATACCCAATCCTAAACTTAATGCATACAATAAATAACTGCGTGAAAGTAAAAATCGGGGAATTAAAAAATTATTATTAAAATATGCTATTACTGCATGAAAAGACAGAATCATCAAAGAAATATAGAAGGAAGATTGAGTTGATTTCCCCCAAGGAAACAAATAGCTATAAATGGCTGCATAACTTAGCCAAAATAAAATATGATCTACTTTTAACCTAAGTAATAGATGTTCAGATTTGCGTAAATATGTTTCTGAATTTTGAGTCAATCGTTAATTTCCAAATTTTCGTAAAAGGTCTAATCCTAAACCTAAAAATCTATTGGTATTAACAACGGTAGTGCTCGACTTGGCTGCTGACTTAATAAGGTCTACAGAAGCGTTGGTTTGAGATTCGGATGTTGTGAAATAATATCTGGCAGATACAAAACCAACTGCATTAATGACAATAAGTGTCATAAGAATCAATAATTTTTTACCTACTTTTTTTGTTATCATAACTATTCTATTTATTCAAAAACAATGCCATTTAATAGTTAGACGCACAAAGGGATTAAAAAGTTTCATTTATTTTATAAAAATCTGAAATAATTTCAGAATATATACTCAACACTAAGCTATCTTGTTGATTTTTAATGCTTTTTGACTGCATTGACATTTTGTCAGTACCCAGCCAATATATATTATTTTTTTCAATGACTCCTGCAACTTGAAACAAATTAAAAAGTGCGTTTCCTGTGTGGGATTTGCGAAAGAATGACCGACTGTATTTCGCCAATGGATTTATTTTACCAAAAATCAAATCATTCACTGAATTGTAAATGTCTGTTTGAGAAATGGCACCATCGATTTGAAATCCTTTCATTTTAACAGGTAACCCACCACCAGCAATGATAAGAGGAATATGAAAGAAATTACGCTGCCCAATGTGTGTATTTAAGTTTCCCAAATCCTTTCCATGATCGCTAGTGAAAATAACAACGGTGTTTTTAAATTGAGGTAACGATCTAAATTTATACCAGAATTTACGAATTTCGGAATCCAAATATTTAACACTCATTTTCATATTTTCCGCAGCAGAGTTTGTATTTGTCTTTAAGCAATCATAGGGTTCGTGTGTGCTTAAAGTGAGTAAAGTAAAAAATTCTGGTTGTTGAGATGCTTTAAGTTTTAAAAATAGTTGATTTAACATCGTGGCGTCGTGATATCCCCATTTGCCTTGTTCATCATTTATTTGGTCTTTTAAACTATTTCTATCCATAATATTCTGAAATTTTCCAGATTTTAAATAGGTCAGAATATTGGCAAACCGACTGTCACCGCCATATAAAAAGGTAGATTTATAACCATTATTGTAAAATTCATTGGATAGATTCGGCAACTTTTTTAATTTTTCAGGACTATGCAAAATACTTTCCCAAGGTTGACCAGGCCAACCTGAAAGTAAAGACACTATTCCTTTGTCGGTTCGATCTCCGGTGGCAAACATATTGTTGCAACTAATTCCAATCGATGCTAGGCTATCAAGAAAAGGCATATACGACCCTTCTTTGCCCTTTAAGTAACTTGATAATTCTGCACTGACACCTTCCATAACGACCAAAACAACACTTGTATTTAGTGGCAAAATTGGGGTGCTAATATTGGTGTCTGATAGAATAAAAGATTGATTCAAAGTTGAATTTAAGAACTGTTTAGATTTAAATAACTCAACGTTTTCTATTTCACCAGAGTGAATTGAAGTGTATATGCCGTTCCAAAGTCCATTGACGGCCAGCGTATTTTTATCAGTTTCTTCAAATTTCATCGAAGATCCGATGTCAACCGGTAAATTTTGAACTCCTCCCCTCATTCCAATGAACAATAAAGGCAAAAAGACCATTCCCACTCGCTTATTGAAATTAGAAAGTTGCAATAATTCCCAAAATTTAACGGTTATTTTTAGGCAATATTTAATAAGTATTGCCCCAACCATTAAAAGTATCGCAATTACCATAACCATTGAAGAAGACAACGACGCTCCTATTTCTTGCGGGAATTTTAGATAATATATGGCTTGACCAGAAATTCTTTGGGACCAGTAATTGAGTAAAAAAATATCAGTGATGAATGTTAACAAAAGTAAAGAAAGTGTGACACCAATAAAAAACAATCCGATTGTTTTTATGCTTTTTTGGGGGATGAGAAGTTGGAAAAAACCAAATAAAACAACTATTCCCAATATGTATGAGGTTGCCGAAATATCCTGAGATAATCCGGCTAGGATTATTGGTTTTATTGAAACAAGGTATTGCTGATAATGTGGGATAATCGCAATTTGAATGATTTTAAAAATGATTTGCGCTGAAAAAATCACGAAAAAATATCCCCCAAAAACAAAAAGAAGTCCCAAATATTCAGGACTTCTTTTGAAGAAATTTATCAATTTAAAACGCTTTTGCAAGGTTATAAATTTAGTTAATAATGATTTTGCCTAAATTTAGACGGTTTTGATTTCCTATAGCTTGGATAAAATAAACGCCTGAATTGAGGTTTATTTCCAATAAGTCAGAATTAGAATTCATCAATGAACGAACCAATCTTCCAGAAACATCAAATATCAATACTTGAGCATTTAGAGGAAGACCTTTAATGAAAAATTGTCCACTACTTGGATTCGGGAACACAGAAATGGGTTCGCTGAAAAAGTTGTTTTCGCTATTTAGAACCACATTAATATAAGCATTTTTTGTAACGGTGTGATCACCAAAAGTATTGGTAGCCAATAATTTAATATTATATAAACCAACAGTGTTAAATTTAACTTTAGGGAATCTATCTGTAGAAGATGAACCAGACTCATATTTAAAAGTAGAAGGCGTAATGGTCCAAGCATAACTATTCGGATTGTTTGCTGTAAGATCAACCAAGGTCACAACTTGATTAATCAGAGGGACTAAATCAGAGGCTGTAAAATCGACAGATGGTTTTGCGGAACTGTTGGTTGAAACGTTGATATAGTTTAATTTAGTTTCAGTATTTGTTGTTGAAATATTGGACGCGGTAAGTTTAATTGTATAGGCACCTGCGGTATTGAATGTAACGTAAACAATCGGATCAGAAAGAGTTGAACCTACCTGAAGAACATAGTTAGAAGGAGAAATGTCCCATTTAAGTGTTGTCGCATTTATACTTGTTGAAGTCAAAACTATCGTTTGATTTACAATAGGTTGAACATTGTTTGCCGAAAAAATAGCTTTTGCATTTAAAACAAGAGGCACTCTACGAATAACATTGTTTCCATTGTCTGCTAGGTAGATACTCTCATCGGAAGTTCTGAAAGAAAAATGCAACAATTTGCCAAAACGGGCATCTAAAACATCTCCATTCACATAACCAGATTGAGTGGGACTGCCGGCATATAGATTTACTGAAGTTCCATCATAATATTTGATGCAGGTTTCTTCTAGGATGAATATATTTCCATCTATATTTAACACATCCAAAGGAAAATTCAGACCCGATACAACAGTAGTCACATTCCCGTTTTTTAAATTAACTCTACGAATTCTGCCGTTGTTTCTATCGGCAACCAACAAGCTAGAGTCATTTTCTAGAGAAATTCCGTGAGGGTATGCGAAACGGGCATTGGTACCATTTGCGTCTTTAAAATCTGGATTAACTCCGCCTATCCCAGCAACGGTTGAAACCACACCAGCGTCAATTTTACGGATACACTGATTGGCAAAATCACAAATATAGAAAATACCCGTAGATGTAATTTCAATGTCCTCAGGATTGGCAAATTCGGCCACACTTACATTACCATCGTTATATCCCCCCAAAAAAGAAACTTGACCAGTTAATGTGGTCCAAACAGCCTCATTAGAGGAGTTTACAAATCTTATTCCTTTTCTAATTAAACAGTTATCTTTATCGCAGATATAAACATCGTTTGAGGTTTTATGCACGGCAACACCAGATGGTGTGGTAAATCTTGAAACGAGTCCTGTCCCATCCGCACTACCTAAAGCTTGAAAAGAATAAGGATCTCCCCTAAAACCACCTCTATTTCTTGAAACGGAACCATCAATCAACATTACATTATGTTCATCGGTGACATAGATTCTGTTGTTATTGTCGAAGGCCAAAGAAACAGGTCTACTGTAATATTCGTCGGCGATAGGATTATTTGCAGTACTATTAAATTTACCCGAGTCAGAATATTGAATACCGGCAATGGTGGTAACAGACTGGGCAAACCCAAATTGAATTAGGGCTAAATTGCTTATTAATAAAAGTGTTTTAAATTTCATATTAGGTGATAATAAGACTCCGAAATTATAAAAATGTTGCATAGTAGGATAAAATTAACAAAAGTAGTTATCCATAAATCGTGCCAATGTATAATTTATAATTCAAGACCGTCAATTCCCAAATGAATTCGTTCTTCAATTTTATCTATTGCATTTTCATAACTTCTCTTTTCTAAAGGTTTCCCAACCAGTACATCATGCAATTCTAAATAACGATTGGAAATACTTTCTACAAAATCATCGGTCATTTCTGGAATCAATTGTCCTTTTAGTCCTTGAAATCCATTTTCCATCAACCATTCCCTCACAAACTCTTTGCTCAATTGTCTTTGAGGCAATTGTTTTTCTTGAAGTTCTTGGTATGAGTCCGCATAAAAGAACCTGCTGCTGTCGGGAGTATGAATTTCGTCAATAAGCATTGGTTCATTGTGATATAAGCCAAATTCATATTTGGTATCAACGAGAATTAAATTTTTATTTTTCGCAAATTCTGTCCCTGATTCAAACAACTGCAACGTTTTTTCGTACAGATAATCCAATTGTTTTTTGGGGATTATCTTCTTTTTGAGAATTTCTTGGTAGGAAGTGTCTTCATCGTGCCCTGAACTGGCTTTGGTTGCTGGAGTTATAATGGGAGTAGGCAATTTGTCATTCTCTTTAAGTCCTTCTGCAAGGATATTACCACAAATTTCACGGCCACCCTCTTTGTAAACTCTCCAAGCATGTCCTGTCAAATAGTTTCTAACTACAAATTCAATGGGAATTGCTTCACAGTGGTAACCAATGGTAACTTGAGGATCGGGATTAGAGATTTTCCAATTTGGAATGATGTTTCTGGTTGAATCTAAAAACATATTGGCCACATCAGTAAGAATTTGCCCTTTAAAAGGGATACTTCTTGGTAAAACGTGGTCAAATGCAGAAAGTCTATCACAAGCCACCATTACGATGAGCTCGTTACCAATGGAATAAACGTCTCTTACCTTTCCACGATAAAAGTTGGTTTGATTCTTGAAAAAGTAGTTTGTTGCTGTTAGTGCGTGTAAATCCATATATTTAATTTTCTTCGGCTATGTCGTATGCTTTAATGATCTCTTTAACTAATTTGTGTCGAACCACATCGGAGGTATCTAATTCGATAATGCTAATGCCTTCAATGTTTTTTAAGATTTTAAGTGCTTTAAACAGTCCGCTTTGTTGCTTTTTAGGCAAATCCACTTGAGTCATATCGCCAGTAATTATGAGTTTTGCATTTGGGCCCATTCGGGTTAGGAACATTTTCAACTGCAAATCGGTACTATTTTGGGCCTCATCTAAAATCACATAACAGTTGTCCAATGTTCTTCCGCGCATGAATGCCAAAGGTGCAATTTCAAGTGTTCTGCTTTCCAACATGCTTTTTAGTTTATCTAAAGGGATCATGTCTTCTAAAGCATCATATAAAGGTCTTAAATAAGGATCAATTTTTTCTTTTAAATCCCCTGGAAGGAATCCCAAATTCTCACCCGCTTCTACTGCTGGTCTGGTGAGTATTATTTTTCTAATTTCCCTATTTTTTAGCGCCAGGACCGCTAAAGCCACAGCCGTGTAGGTTTTTCCGGTACCAGCAGGCCCAATGGCGAACAAGATGTCATTTTTAAGGGAAGATTCCAACATTTTACGTTGGTTTTTGGTTTTCGCCTTAATTTTTTGTCCTCTCGTGCCAATGAACAGCACATCGTCGCTATTTGTTTCAGGGATTGATTTAGGGTCAAAATCGATATCTAGGGCTTCATGAATCATGTGTTCATTGAGGTCTCCTTTTTTTGTGTACAATTTTTCTAACACTTTCATCCCATTGGCAAATGAATTTATGGATTCTTCATCCCCAAACACTTTAATTTCATCCCCTCTAGGAATAAATTGCAATTTGGGAAATTTTGCTTTTATCAACATCATATGGACGTTATTCGGTCCATAAAACAACTGGGGGTTGATAATTTCTAGGGTGTAAACTATCTCTGTCAATCTATTTTTGAATATTTTTACAAATATATGGATTCGAACGATGTAAAGGTGATGCCAATTATTCATTATTGGTCAGATTTTGGCGTTGAAACCATTGATTTTACCATTTCACAGGGACTTTTATACAAAGCATTTCCAACATATCAACAAGCTTATAGCCCATCTAAACTAAAAAAAGGGAGTATAAATGCGCAATTTGTCTATTTTATGCAGTTTAGGAATGCCTTTCCAGCAAATACTATCCACATTTGTCATTTGTCATTCAGCTCAAACCAACCACGCAGGTATGTAATTACCCATCAATTTGGTCAGTATTTTATGGGGCCAGATAATGGTTTTTTACATTTGGCATTCGAAAATGAAGACATTCAATATTATATTTTAGAAAATTCCGAATATAAAAATAATGCGTTGTCTGAAATTTTTATTCCATCCATCCAAAAAATGGTAAATGCGAATTTTCCACCTTTGGAAACATTGTTTAGATTAAAAGAAGTGATGGTTAGGCCCATCTCAATCAAACCAGTGATTACCCAAAATCAAATAAGATGCAATTGTATCTACATTGATTTTATTGGCAACTTATATTTTAATCTTACCAAAGCGGTTTATAGCGAAATATGCAATGGGCGAAAGGTGAAAATACGCACGAGTATGTTCACCATCGATAAAATATCAAACGATTATGATGATGTTCCTGAAGGATATATTTTGGCGATTTTCAGTTGGGGTGAATATTTGCAAATCGCTCAAAATATGGGCAATGCATCCAGCAATTTGGGGATGACCGAAAACGCAGCTTTATTAATAGATTTTTACGAATAAATATGATACACAGGCTTGTTGAAATGACCTTTAAAGAGGAAAAGATAGAAGATTTTTTATTGCTTTTTGAAGATGTAAAAAGTAAAATTCGCAATTTTGAAGGCTGTTATTCTTTGCATTTATTGCAAGATCCAGAAGACCGATGTAAAATTAGCACATCCAGCATCTGGTTATCCGAAAATCATTTGAATGAATATAGGAATAGCTTATTATTTGAAAATACTTGGGCTACTACAAAATCTTATTTTAGCGATAAAGCCAAGGCAAAAAGCAGGCTTTTAATTGTTAGTTTGTAAACTAACTAATCCATTTACCCATATTTAAGATTCTGTTTGGGTCAAAACTGTTTTTGATTCCTTGAAAAATGGACATTATTTCTGGGGAAATGACAATGTCTAAATAAGGTTTTTGCACTAACCCTATTCCGTGTTCTCCACTAATGGTGCCGCCCAATGATTTACAGAGTTCAAAAATTTCTCTTATGGCAATTGGTATTTCCTCTGTCCATTGCTGATGAGTTAAATTGTCTTTGAGAATATTGATATGTAAATTACCGTCACCAGCATGACCATAACACACACTTCTAAAATTGTATTTTTGACCAATTTCTTTTACCCCGCTTAAAAGTTGTGGTAAATTGCCTCTTGGTACAACCGTGTCTTCTTCTTTATATACCGAAATTTGTTTTACAGCGGTTCCCATAGAACGTCGTATTTTCCACCATTCATTGGCCATATCTGAATTTGAGGGAGTATACACTTCGAATGCTCCAAAGTTGGATATGATTTCGTAAATACTTTCAGACTGCAACTCCAATTCGGAAACATTTTGTCCTTCTAAAATAATCAACAAATAATATTGCACTTCTGCAGGAATGGGGAAATTCAATTTGGTTGCTTCCATTGAGATTTTTACCGCTTCTAACTCCATTAGTTCAATTCCAACGGGAGAAAAGCCAGCCAACAATATTTGATTTACGCATGAAGCTGCTGAGTAAGAGTCTCTAAAGGCAGCCAATAATAGCAATTCATTTTCTACTTTGGGAACAAGTTTTAAGACTGCTTTGGTTACAATTCCTAAAAGTCCTTCACTGCCAATCATTAAATGTGTCAGTGCAAAGCCTGTAGAATTCTTGAGTGTATTGGCACCTGTCCATATTATATCGCCTTTTCCTGTAACCACTTCTAGATTTAACACATAATCACGGGTTGTTCCGTATTTAATGGCTTTGGGACCACCGGCGCCATGAGCTATATTTCCACCAATGGTCGATGATTCAAAGCTTGCTGGATCTGGAGGGTAAGTCAAATTATATTCGAGAAGAGCATTTTTAAGTTCAGCATTTATTACACCTGGTTCCACGGTTGCTTGGAAATTTACTGGATCAATGGACAGGATTTTGTTCATTTTTTTTGTTGAAATCACTACCCCACCTTTAACGGGCAATGCACCACCAGACAATCCCGTACCGGCACCACGGGTATAGGTTGGCAACAGTTCCTTATTGCAAATTTTAATAATTTCAGAAACTTGAATTGTATTTTCTGGAAATAGCAGTATTTCAGGTAAGTAGGACAGATCTTCGGTATTATCGCAAGAAGCTGACAATAGGTCTTCTGTATTTTGACTTACATTTGTATGACCAAGTATTTCAATAAACGATTCAATTATTGCAGGATTTAACATTGACACAAATTTAAACCAATCATTATGAGAAAAAGTAGAATTCGCTTAACTGTAACCATTTTTGTTGTAATCGTATATATGATTAGTGCTCTAAGTTGGTGGGCTTTTGCGCTTATCCGATTTCAAGAGACCCAATTCAAAAATCAAATTGAAACCATTCAAACCAAAGAGAAGTTGGCAATTCAGAAAATTGAAAATTGGGTACTTAGAGAAAAGCAAAAAGAGCAACAAGATAACTCCAAATCTGTTGATATTAAAATAGATAATCGGACTTACAAGGTAGACACAGCGGCTTTAAAAGCAGAATTAAATCATGGCTTCGAAGAGTTTTATGTTTTTTTTGTGACATTAAAGCAACATAAAATGTCTGAGTTATGTCTAAAAGTTAAACCTGAAATAATACTTCGCTTAGAAAGCACTTTAATTAAGAAAAAAAGGGCATGGATTGGGGAGGGATTAACATTGGGTTTTATAACCGTTGTTATTTGTATCGCTATGTTTGTATATTTAGACAAAATTATTAGTTTGAACACGCAGCAAAATAATTTTTTGTTAGCGGTAACACACGAATTAAAAACACCGATATCAGCTACGAGGTTGGCATTACAAACTATAGAAAAGGACAAAGCCCAAAAGTTTTTGCCCAAAATGATTGAAATGGCCAATTCTAACATATTGAGATTGTCTCAAATGGTGGATCAAATTCTAATGGCCACAAGATTTGAAAGCAAATTCAACGACCCTGTATTTTCTGATTTAGAATTATTTGAATTCGTAAAAAGGACCTTGGTTACTATGGAATTGCCGCAGTCTTATAAGGACAGATTGGAAGTGAATATTTCTGAAGACATTCAGGTTTCTTTCGATGAATTAATGTTTGCTACGGTAATTCGAAATTTAGTAACAAATGCGTTCAAATATTCCGAAGGTCCGGGTAAAGTAAAAATCAAAGTAGATCAATTAAAAAATGGTTTTATTTTGATGGTTTCAGATGAAGGTATTGGAATCAATGATTCTGAAAAGAAGAAAGTCTTTGAAAAATTTTATCGTGTTGGCGATGAAAAAACAAGAACCAAACCGGGCTCTGGTTTGGGATTGTATTTAGTTAAGAAAATCACCGAGATTCATGGTGGGACAGTAAGTATTGAAGACAATGAGCCGAATGGAACAATTTTTAAATTGAGTTTTTTAAACTATAAATTGAATTAGTATGGATATGAAAGTGTATAGAATTTTGCTGGTGGAGGATGAATCAGATTTGGCGGAGTTAATTCGCATCAATCTTGAATTGGAGGGATATAAAGTTTCAATTGCCCAGCATGGTGCAATAGCCATCCAAAAGTTAAAATCTGAGAGTTTCGATTTGGTTATTATGGATATCATGATGCCGAGCATGGATGGGATAACCGCCACGCAACACATTCGATTGTCAAACAATGACATTCCAATTATGATTTTATCCGCAAGTAGCAGCAGTAAAGACCGAATTATGGGATTAAAATCTGGTGCAGATGACTATTTAAGTAAACCATTTGAATTAGAGGAGTTACTTTTAAGAGTTCAAAAATTAATTCGCAGAACCCAATATCATCTTCCGCGTTTAACGCTACAAGAATATAGCTTTGGCGGAAATTATATTGATTTTAATTCATATAAAGCGCAAGGAAAACAAGGGGACTTTAAATTAACAAAAAAAGAAGCCCAATTGTTAAAATTACTCATTGAAAAGAAAAATCAAGTGGTAACCAGAGAAGAAATTCTAAAAACAGTTTGGGGTTATACCGTTTTCCCAAGTACCAGAACCATTGATAATTTCATTTTGGCATTTAGAAAATACTTTGAAGAGGATGCAAAAAATCCAACATTTTTCTTAAGTTTAAGAGGCGTTGGATACAAATACACTGAAGGGGAAGATTAACTTTCTATTTTACAATGCTTTGGCTATGCCCATAGCTGAGATATATGCCGTTGACCAAGCAGCTTGAAAATTAAAGCCTCCAGTCACTCCATCTATATCTAACACTTCACCACAGAAATAAATGCGTGGGTATTTTTTAGACGAACAATCTAAAGGATTTACTTCTGACAAGTCCAATCCACCCGCAGTCACAAATTCTTCTTTAAAAGTTGTTTTCCCAGAGACTGTCAAGGGCATTTTGATAATTAGTTCTATCAATTTGTTTTTTTCATAGTTCGATAATTCCGAGCAAATTTTATTCTCACTAATTTTAGCCATTTCCAATATCAGAGTCCATAATCTTGAGGGTAAACCAAGGAAATTTTCATTTGCAATTTTCTTCTGATTATTGCCATTTATGGAATCGTATAATTTTTGTTTAAAACTCTCTTCAGAATCAGACTGAGTCCATGATACCAAAATATCGAAATTGTAGTTCATTTCGCTTAATTTTCTGGCGAGCCAAGCACTCGATTTCAAAATTGCTGGTCCACTTAAACCCCAATGGGTGATTAATATAGGACCTTCAAAAACTGATTTATCCCCTACCACTTTAACTTTACCATTTGGAATTGAAACCCCTGACAATTCCAATAAGGGATGCTTGGGAATATTAAACGTAAACAAAGAAGGAACGCTGGAAATCCATTTTAAATCCAACGACTTCAAATATGAAATTTTATTCTGAACATTCACTCCCCCTGAACCACAAAGCAAATAAGAAGTTTTTAGAATTTCCAAATTGTTGAGCTCAATTGATATTTCAGTGGGTTGGTAGTTAATATTCAAAATTTCAGTTTGACTCAAAATTTGAATGTCCAATTGGTTCGCAAGTTCTAAAAGACAATTTGCAATGGTTTCTGAGGAATTAGAAACGGGAAACATTCTATTGTCTGATTCAGTTTTAAGTTCTATCCCTTCAGACTTGAACCAAGCAATTGTTTCTGGAACAGCAAATTGTGCAAAAATGGATTTTAGAAATTTTTGTCCTCTAGGGTAATATTTTGTCAATTCAAATGGATTTAAACAATTGTGTGTAACGTTACATCGTCCTCCTCCACTAATTCTGACTTTAGATAATAATTTATTGGTTTTTTCTATGATTAATACTTG
>CAMAQS010000031.1 GCA_945860565.1 Chitinophaga pinensis
GGAACCATTAGCTGCGGTATTCCAACTAGTGGTGCGTTGTGCCTCACTTGCACCGGCACTGGTTAGGTAATAAGTGGCCGCATTGCCCATTCCAAAACAAAAAACCATTCCCAACAGAAACAGTCCCTTATACCAATTTCGAGTGCTAACAAGACTGGCATTTAAGTTTTCAAAATTTATTTTATCTTTATTTAACATTTGTTAAAAATTTTAACTTTTTTTCTTACAGTGTCCAATTACGCGCCAAAAACATAAAGTATTGAAATTCAAATATTTGACAAAATATAAAATTGTGAAATATTTGTTTTTTTTGGAACTTTTTCCAATTTTCGGAAAGTTCCCAGTTTTCGAAAACCGCACACAACGAAATGTAAATGACCCCAAATCAACTAAACGACACCGAAGTTTTAGTTGATCTCTTTCTTTCGCTTTGAATAAAATAAGTGAACACTATACCCATACCAATGCAAAAACCATTCTTATTAGAATCGAGCCATATATACCTATTTAGAATACTAGCAAAACGGGTATTTAAACCCAGAATATGCATTAGGAAATCTATTATACACAAAAATCCCTTTGAAATCAGGTGTTTCACTTACTATATTACAGTCACCAAATTGTTGAAACATGCTCTCGCCTCCAAAGCGCTTATTTGTTTGGGATTTGAGCCCTCTTGACAAAGTTCCAAAATATGTTCTAGGTTATATTTACAATACTCATTTTTTCTATATTGTACATTAATTATAAAACGCTCAATGACATTCTAACACCTTTGATTTAAACACTGAAATTCTAAAAAATCACCATTTTGCAGTCCCTCTAAAAATACGCTTTTACAACTTTTTCCATTTTTTGGAAAGTCCCTGATTGCCGAAAGCAATAATCTATGACATAGGAATGACCAAAATCCACGTATGGACAACTGCCACTACAATGAATGTTTTCTTTAGTCATTTATAAATCGGTCAATAAAAAAGATTTTAGTTTCGGGTTGAATTATTTTGATTTCAACATGTAAAATTAAAACCCCAAAGTAAAAAGAGCCCAATAAACAATGATCTGGGATACGCGAATAAAGAATTGTTAAGCAATACTTAAGTTTCGCAATTTTTTTTAAACCCTATTTGATTTTTCAGTTCTTCATGGCCTTAAAGTGACCAAAACACTTTAAAGAATTTAAGGTGATTATTACAACAGACCTAATTATATTTTTTTTCAGCGCTTACAGATTGAAATTTGACATTTAAATTACAATAGATTACAACATGAACACAATCACCACATTCCTAGATTATAAATGGTCCTTTTTATTGTTTTTCACACCAAAAAACATGCCAGAACACATTTTGTTCTACAAAACACAACACAATTAATAAAAAAACACAACAAAAATTTGGCGACAAATTGTATTTTTGAGCATCGAACTAATCCAACCAACCAAAAACCCAATGATTGTTGACAATTCCATTCACATTAACATTAACATTAAAAAAGTCAGAGAACTGCGAAATTTAACCCGAGAACAAATGTCGTCTGACCTAAACATGAGTTTGAGCGGCTATGCAAAAATCGAAAGAGGAGAAACCGAAATTACCATCACTCGCCTCCACCAAATTGCAGAACTTTTAGAAGTTTCTATTTCTGCATTGCTTAATTTCGATACTGCCAGAGTATTAAAGCCCAATGCCCCTCAAACCCAACCGCCTATTCTCGGACAATCTCATACACAAGAATCTGACCTTAAAGACCGCTACATTCAATTCTTAGAAAAAGAAGTGCAAAGACTCAATCTGCAACTTTCCAATTACGTCCAGACACCCTAGACCGGCCTCTACAACGAGCATTGCTCACTTTTACCAAACCATTTATACCTATTTCTAGCCACCCACCGATATACTTTATTTCGGATTTTCCTTGGTACGATATATGTCAGTTTAAACAACCACAACCATCCACCTAAATAATGGATGATTTGCAATATAGCATCAAACTCTATATAACTGGTATTGTTTATTATAACCACGATAGAATCGGGTAACGGCTGCTCTATGCCTTCTTTGTTCCAGTCCGAAATGGGAACAAATTGAAATTGCTTTTTTTTGTCGTGGCGGCGAATGAATCTTACCGAAGCATTGCACAAATTACAGTAGCCGTCGTACAGAATCTTTTTTTCTGTGGGGGGATGTTTATCGTGCACTTCCATATCCCAAATATACACCAACTATTTTACCCATTTTCAAATAAAAATGGCGCTCGATTGTGAAATTTTGACTATATTGTTGCCAAATATTTGTCAATATTTTTAACAAAATCCATGCTTTACCATGTTCACTCCTATTTTAGCCTACGCTACGGACTGTTAAGTCCCGAATATCTTGTTCAATGGGCACAGAAACAAGCGGAGGCATCCAATGCTCCCATTACACTTGTTCTGGCCGATATTAACACGGTAAGTGGAACGTGTAACTTCTTTAAAGAAGCAAAAAAACATCCTTTGGTCAATGCGTATGTGGGAGTAGAATTTCGCAACGAAGATGAAACCATGTACCTGCTTATTGCCCAAAGTCAGCAAGGTTTTGCCCACATAAACGAATATTTATCGAACGCCATATCTCAGAAAATACCCTTTCCATTTTTAGCACCCACCCTGCCCGATGTTTTCATCATATACCCGTTCAATAAAGTACTTGGATTGTCTGTTAAAGACCTACCAAAAAAGGCCTTAATTGGTGTAACTGCCAAAGATTTACGCCGATTAAACCTATCGCCATGGAAGAAACACCCACAAAAACTGCTGGCCTATCAAAGGGGCACCTTACTGCATTCCGAAGACATGCAAACGCATACTTTACTGCGTTGCATTGCACACAACTGCCTTTTAAGCAAACTAAAACCATTCACCACTGCTGGTAAACACGATATTCTGTTTCCATTGCAAGAGTTATTGCACGAATTCCAACACGAAGACCAATTGTTGCGCAATGCCGAAACCTTTAATGCCACTGTCCCATGGTGTTTTGAATTCAACATCCCCCAAAACAAAAAAACATTTACCACAGACCCCGATGAAGACTATCGAATGATGCGCGAATTGGCGTTTGAGGGACTAAAATACCGCTATCCCAAATATACCTTTTCTACCATGCAACGATTGGAAAAAGAGCTTAAGTTGATTTACGAATTGGGGTTTACGGCCTATTTTTTAATCAATTGGGACATTTGTCGGTTTGCGCGGGAGAATCACTTTTTTTATGTGGGACGAGGCAGCGGCGCCAACAGCATGGTTGCTTATTGCATGCGCATTACAGATGTAGATCCCATTGACCTAGATCTATACTTTGAACGTTTCATTAACCCCTACCGCAGCAGTCCACCCGACTTTGATTTGGATTTTTCGTGGCAAGACCGCGACCATGTTACGGCCTATATACTTTCCAAATACGGACACGCCCACACCGCCCTATTGGCTACTTACAATACCTTTCAAAGCAATGCCGTGGTGCGCGAGCTCGGCAAAGTGTACGGCCTTCCAAAGGCAGAGATAGACACCCTGTTAGAGCGCAGCAGCTATTACGCCGAAGCCGAATTTGAACAATTTACCCCGCCCACAGACTCCATTTACAGCACTCCAGGCATGGGCCATCGAATTCGCAACCGCAGCTTAACACGCAACAGCAACACTGAACATCCCCCAAAAACATCCCCCGAAAATATCTATTCTGAAATCCTCAAACATGCCTATAAAATTCATGGATTACCCAATTACCGCAGCATACATGTGGGTGGGATTCTGATCTCTGAAAAAACCATATACCATTACTCGGCCTTAGACATCCCCCCAAAAGGCTTCCCCACCGTGCAATTTAGCATGCTCGAAGCCGAAGACCTTGGATTGGCGAAATTCGACATCCTCAGTCAGCGTGGACTCGGACACATTAAAGACACCGTAATTTATGTGCGCAACAACCAAGGCATAGAAGTGGATGCACATCAAATTCAAATCTTTAAAAACGACCCACGCATTGCACGAATCATCGCAACGGGCCATACTATGGGCTGTTTTTATGTAGAAAGTCCCGCCATGCGCCAACTGTTGCGAAAATTGCAATGCAAAGACTACCTAACGTTGGTCGCCGCCAGCAGCGTCATTCGTCCCGGAGTAGCACGAAGTGGCATGATGCGGACCTTCATTGAACGCCACATTGACCCTAAAAAAAGGGGGGAAGGTCATCCCATACTCAAAGAAATCATGCCCGAAACCTACGGAATTATGGTTTATCAGGAGGATGTTATTCGGGTGGCACATGAATTTGCGGGATTGGGATTGGCAGAAAGCGATGTTTTACGTAGGGGGATGAGCGGAAAATTTAGAAGCAAAGAGGAATTTCAAAAGGTAAAAAGTGACTTTTTCACCAAAGCGGTCGACAAAAATCACCCTGCAAACCTAGTTGAAGAAGTATGGAAACAGATTGAGAGCTTCGCCGGATATAGCTTTGCCAAAGGACACAGCGCCAGTTATGCCGTGGAAAGTTACCAAAGTTTACACCTCAAAGCGTACTATCCATTGGAATTTTACACCGCCGTTATCAATAATTTTGGGGGATTCTACCGCACGGAATTTTATGTTCATGCCGCCAGAATGTGTGGCGCCGATGTGCAAGCACCCTGTATCAACAATAGCGATATCCTTACCCGTATTGATGGAAAAATACTGTGGTTGGGATTGGGATTAATCCAAAGTTTAGAGCAAAAAGTACTGGAGTCCATGCTTTTTGCCCGACAAAGCGGTCCATTTACAGATTTGTATGATTTGAAAGTTCGATGTGAGCCAGGTTTAGAGCAACTTAAAATACTCATTATGATTGGCGCATTGCGGTTTACTGAAAAAACAAGAAAAACCTTGTTGTGGGAAGCCCATGCCCTATTTGTCGAAAAAAAATCAAAACAGCCCAATGCACTTTTGTTCTTAGAAAAACCCAAATCCTACGAACTTCCCTCGCTGGAAGACAGTTGGCTAGAAGAGGCCATTGACCAGAGAGAATTGCTGGGTTTTGCACTTTGCAGCCCTTTTAACCTGGTAGACGCCGACGATATTCCCCCTTCAGAAATCCGCTGTAAACACCTTCCAACCCTACTTGGAAAATCGATTTATATTGAAGGCTATTTGGTTACGGTAAAACCAACGCGAACCTTGGGTGGAAAAGAGATGAACTTTGGTACGTGGATAGACCGCGATGGTTATTTTTTTGATACAGTGCACTTTCCGCCCAGTGTAGCACGAAATCCGTTTAGAGGAAGAGGCGTTTACCGACTTTGGGGTGTTGTTACCTCCGATTTTGGGGTCTTCGCCATTGAAATTCATAAAATGGAAAAGTTGGGAGTGCTGTTAGATCCCCGCGCAGAATAAAAAATCCCGATTTACGTCCTCAAATGAGGCGTAAATCGGGATAATATTATTTAAAAGCGCCAATATTAATGGTCGTGACCACCTTCACCGTGAACATGTCCATGTTCTAACTCTTCGGCTGAGGCTTCTCTAATATGAATAACTGTACCTTCAAAAATCAAGGCTTCGTCTGCCAACGGATGGTTAAAATCCATTTTTACGTCTGTATCTGTCAATTCAATTACACGGCCGTCCATAGGATTGCCATCTTGATCTTGCATCGGCAACATTGCACCTACTTGCAAAATGTCTTGAGGAACGTCTGGTCCTTCAAAAATATTTTTTGGCAAATCCACAATGAAATTTGGATTTGAGGTACCATATCCATCTTCAGCAGAAAGTGTAAATGAAAAAGTATCTCCAACACTCAACCCTTCCAATTGGTCGTCGAATGCAGGCAAAGTTTGACCAATGCCATGGATAAACAATAACGGTTGTTCTTCCGTTGCATGATCTGCAAGTTCACCGCTGCTCAATGTCAATGAATAAGATAGGCTAACGACTTTATTTGGGGCAATAGTATGCGATTCCATTATTCAAAATAATGGAATATTCCTTAAAAAGCCGTCTTCTGTTTATGAATTCTCCGTTAAATGTGAATAAAAACATCGAAAATTATCTGCAATTCCTTCAAAACACTTCTCAGATTATTGTAGTTTCGGAACACTTTATGAATGACGAAGTAGCAACCCTTCGCCTTGGACAATTAACCAAGGAGTTAAAACACCACAACTATTTATATTATGTGCTTGCCGAACCCGTACTAAGTGATTTTGAATTTGATGCGCTCTTAAAAGAACTGGCCTATTTGGAAGAACTTTACCCCCATTTGGCAGCACCCGACAGTCCAACACGTATGGTAGGTGGCGCAACCATTGATGGCTTCCAAACCGTCAAACACCAACGCCCCATGCTATCTTTAGGCAATACCTACAATGCCGAAGAACTCCGTGAATTCGACGAACGCACCAAAAAATCCACCGGCTTAGAACAAATTGAATATGTCTGCGAGCTGAAAATTGATGGACTGGCAATATCCCTATTCTACACCCATGGAAAGTTAACTCAAGCTGTAACCCGTGGCGATGGAATTCAAGGAGATGTAGTAACAGAAAATGTAAAAACCATTCGCAATTTACCACATACCCTCAGCGGAAACTTCCCTGATTCAATTGAATTAAGAGGAGAAATATTTATGCACCGCAAAGGGTTTGAAAAACTCAACGAACTGCGACTTGCAAATGGCGAAGCCCCCTACGCAAATCCTCGAAATGTGGCTTCTGGATCCCTCAAAATTAAAGACTCCAGCGAAGTGAGTAAAAGGCCCCTTGACGTATTTTTATATCAACTTTACGAAGATCAAAATACCTTCTCTACCCATTGGGATAGTCTGGTTTCAGCCCGATCTTGGGGATTGCCCATAGCACAAACTTCTGAAATCTGCGTTGGCATTGAGTCCGTACTGAATTATTTGCAAACCTGGGACACCAAACGCCACGAATTGACTTTCGATACCGATGGCGTTGTAATTAAAGTAAACAACAAAGCCCTGCAAGAAGAGTTGGGATTTACCGCCAAAACTCCACGCTGGGCCATATCCTATAAATTCCAAACCGAAACAGCAAGCACCACCCTACTTGGTATCACCTATCAAGTAGGACGAACAGGTGCCATTACACCAGTTGCAGAACTTCAACCTGTTCAATTGCTTGGAACCACTGTTAAAAGAGCAAGTCTGCACAATGCCAATGAAATGTTACGTTTAGATGTGCGTGTTGGGGATACCGTTTTTGTAGAAAAAGGAGGTGAAATCATTCCAAAAATTGTGGGTGTAGATTTTTCAGCACGTCAAGCCAATTCTTTGCCCCAAGATTACATTGAACATTGTCCAGAATGCCATACTACCCTTATCAGAAAAGATGGAGAAGCCCAGCATTATTGTCCCAATGAAGCGCTTTGCCCACCGCAAGTGGTAGGTAAGTTAGAACATTTTATAGGAAGAAAAGCCATGGACATTCAATCTGTTGGTGCAGAAATGTGTGAATTGTTGTATCAACAAAAATTGGTGAACTCTTGTGCCGATTTCTTCGATTTGAAGCTAGAACAATTGCTTGCACTAGACAGAGTGGGCGAAAAAAGTGCTCAAAATGTGTTGGCCGGAATACAAGAAAGCAAAAAACAACCCTTCGAACGAGTGCTTTTTGCCATTGGTATACGTTATGTAGGCGAAACCGTAGCAAAAAAATTGGCCCAAGCTTTTGTAACCATTGAAAATTTAATGTCTGCCAGCATTGAGGAGCTCATAGCAGTAGATGAAATAGGACAAAAAATTGCAGAAACCGTGTATGCCCATTTTCAAGATGAAAATCATGTAAATGAAATTCACAGACTTATGTCCGCCGGACTGCAATTCACAGCTCAAATCAAAGCCAAAAACAGCGAAAAATTAGCGGGTTATACATTTGTAATTTCAGGTGTTTTTGCCAATCATGGCCGCGATGAATTAAAGGAACTCATAGAAGCAAACGGCGGAAAAGTGGGTTCTGGTGTTACTTCTAAAACCTCTTTCCTGTTGGCCGGCGATGGCATTGGTCCATCTAAACTAGAAAAAGCCGTATCTTTAGGCATTCGCATTCTATCAGAAGATGAATTTTTAACCCTAATTGCGTAAAACATGTCCACCCCGAAAATAAGCAAAATCAAAATGGCCCTGCTGAAAATGAAAGGGCGTAATTTCAAAAATAACAATCCCGAACAACTCAATTTCAATCAGGTTAAACACGTTACATTGTTTTACGATGTGCGGCAAATGCAAAAAAATCAACGACAGATTTTTGAATTTATTGAAACACTTTCCAATCAAGGAAAAACAGTCACTTCCATAGTTTTGTATCCCACCAATGATCCAAAAACCATTGGAAAAACACACCAAACCGATTTGATTTCACTGTGTTTGAAGGATTTCACGCGTTACGGACTCCCAAAATCTGAAATTGCATTAAAGGCCATATCGGCTTCAAGCGACTTATACATTGATTTGAATTCTCACTTTGATTACACTTCCATTGGCCTGGCCATGATGTGTAAATCGGTCTACAAGGTTTCTCCCTATTACCCGGAATACAAACCTTACTTCAACATCCTCTTAAAACACGAAGAAGATGCCGATTTGAATGAGTACCTTTGCAGCATAACGGACTTTTTTAAACACCTGAAATGAACGAATTAATTGGTACCGGCGTGGCTTTGGTCACTCCCTTTAAATCAGACATTAGCATTGATTTCGACGCTTTATCCAACATTGTAGAACATCAAATAGCAAATGGCACCAACTATTTGGTGATTTTGGGAACTACCGGTGAAACTGCCACGCTAAACAAACAAGAAAAACAACAAGTCATAGATTGCATCGTTCAAACAAACGCCAAAAGATTGCCATTGGTGTTGGGTGTAGGTGGAAACAATACCCAAGAGGTAGCAGAAGCCATTTCAGAAGTTTCTGTAAACGACTTTTGTGCCGTACTTTCAGTAAGCCCCTATTACAACAAACCCAACCAAGAAGGAATCTATCAACATTATAAAACCGTGGCTAGCCACAGTAAATTGCCAATAATTATCTACAATGTTCCGGGAAGAACTGGCAGCAATATGACCGCCGAAACACAACTAAGATTGGCTCAAATTCCAAACATAGTTGCAACAAAGGAAGCATCGGGAAACATGGAGCAAGTCATGTTTATTCTTGCAAATAAACCAAAAGATTTTTTGGTTATTAGTGGGGATGATGCCCTGACTTATCCTTTAATGGCTCTTGGTGCAAAAGGGGTTATTTCGGTAATAAATCATGCTTACCCTAAAACATTTTCTTCCATGGTTCAGGCTTGCCTCAATGGCGAATGGGATAAAGCAAGAGAACTGCATTATCAAACTTTAACTGCTGCCGTTGCCATATTCGAAGATGGTAGTCCATCCGGAATTAAAACCATGTTGAACGAGATGGGATTGTGTGAGCCCTTTGTTAGAGCCCCATTATGGCCGGTAAATGCCACTGTAGAGTCTAAACTCCGTGCATTGACCCTTAAATAATTTCACAAATGAATCCTCATCTCAATCCAAATAACGAACATTTTAGTCAGGCTGAAAAAGAGCTAGAAAAAGTACTGCGCCCGGCTAATTTTGACGATTTTACCGGACAAGAGAACATATTAGAAAATTTAAAAGTTTTTGTAGAAGCCGCAAAACTAAGAGATGAAGCACTAGACCACATCCTTCTTCATGGCCCTCCAGGGTTGGGAAAAACCACCCTCAGTCATATTGTGGCCAATTCCATGGGCAGCTCTATGAAAATTACCAGCGGGCCAGTTTTGGAAAAACCTGGAGACTTGGCGGGTTTATTAACAAACCTGCAAAAAGGAGACGTGTTATTCATAGACGAAATACATCGCTTGAGTCCGGTGATTGAAGAATATTTATATTCTGCAATGGAAGATTACCGGATTGATATCATGATTGATACTGGTCCAAATGCCCGCAGTGTACAAATTGCATTGCAACCCTTTACCCTCATAGGAGCAACAACCAGAAGTGGATTATTGACCTCACCACTTAGGGCAAGATTTGGAATTAATTGCAGATTACAGTATTATACTGCTGAACTGCTTACCAAAATAGTTTACCGCAGCTCGGGAATTCTGCATACCCCAATAGAAGAAAAAGCCGCTTTTGAAATTGCCAGAAGAAGCAGAGGAACGCCTCGTATTGCCAATGCCCTCCTGCGTAGAACCCGCGATTTCGCACAAATAAAAGGCAATGGAACCATCGATTTAGACATCGCACAATTTGCTTTAAATGCATTGAATGTGGATGCCAATGGCTTGGACGAGATGGACAACCGCATTTTATCTACCATTATTGATAAATTTAAAGGTGGTCCTGTGGGTTTAAATACCATCGCCACAGCCGTGGGTGAGGATGCTGGAACCATTGAAGAAGTGTATGAACCTTTTTTAATCCAAGAAGGATATTTGCAACGCACTGCCCGTGGACGCGAAGCAACCCACAAATCGTTTACCCATTTGGGAAAAATACCCAATCAATCCAGAAATACCCTGTTTTAACCCTGTTCATGTTGGGGATGGAATCCATAGAAGACAAAATCATTCAACGGGCCAAAGAGTTGGGTTTTATTGATTGTGGATTCTCAAAGGCAGAAAAATTAGAATCGCACGAAAACACCTATAAAGACTGGCTTTCCCAAAATTATCACGGTGAAATGTCTTACCTAGAGCGCAATATCGACAAGCGACTAGACCCAACATTATTGGTAGAAAATGCAAAGACGGTAATTAGTTTGGCCTATAATTATTTTCCGCAAAATGTGCAAAGATTAATTGCACCAAAAATTGCGAAATACGCATACGGCGAAGATTATCATACCGTAGTAAAAGACCAGTGTTTTTTGCTTTTTCAATTCATCCAAGAAAACATTCCAGGCACTACAGGTCGAATATTTGTAGATTCAGCGCCCGTTATGGAAAGGCAATGGGCTGAAAAAGCAGGAATCGGATGGATAGGTAAAAACTCATTGCTGTTGCGAAAAGGTGTAGGGAGTTTTTTCTTTTTGGCAGAAATCATTTGCTCTGCAGAGCTGCAACCCAACGTCCAAATTGCGAGTAATCACTGTGGTGAATGTACCCGTTGCATAGATGAATGTCCTACCCAAGCCATTGTTCAGGATGGGGTAATAGATTCTACCCTTTGTATTTCTTACTTAACCATCGAAAAACGCACTGAACTCACAGCCACCGAACAAAACAACTTGAACTCATGGATTTTTGGATGCGATGTATGCCAAGATGTTTGTCCTTGGAACCGCTTTGCCATCCCCCAAAATAACCCACGATTTGAACCTAAAGCCAATTGGATTACATGGGATAACGAACGTTGGAAAGCATTAAACGAAGCTCAATTCGATGCGTTTTTTGCAAATACACCACTTCAACGGGCAGGATACAATAAATTAAGCGCTCAAATCTCCAAGTAACGGAAAAATGATGGTGAAGTTAGTGCCTTGATCTAAAACGGAGGAAAAGGCAATTGTTCCGTTAAATTGTTCAATGATTTTTTTGGTGATGGCCAATCCAAGTCCCATTCCACTATTTTTAGTACTAAAATTTGGACTGAATATTTTGTCGTACAGTTCTGGCGGAATTCCTTTACCGTTGTCTTGAATGAATACAACCGCTTTTGCACCGTCATGCGAAATCTTTAAATCTACTGAAACTTGTGCGGTTCTATCTTCGGGAATTGCTTGAATGGCATTCTTTAATATGTTCGTAAAAATGCGTCCCAACTGATGTGGATCGGCAGAAATATAACAATTTTGATCTGTTAATGTAGCCGTTATTGGCTTGCCCATTTCCTTCTCCATCAGCACAATGGCATCGCTTAACACTAAGTTTAACAATGTATTTTCTAATTTGGGTTCGGGCATTTTGGCGAATGAACTAAATTCTTCTGCCATGCTGCTTAAACTATCAATTTGGCGAATGAGCAAACTAATGGTCTTTTTTAGTTTTTCGTTGAGATTTTCATCGCCCCTATTCATGGAATACTCCAAATGTTGCAGTGACAAACGCATTGGTGTAAGTGGATTCTTGATTTCATGGGCCACTTGTTTAGCCATTTCGCGCCACGCACCTTCCCTTTCACTTTCCGATAGTTTATTCAAACTATTGTCCAGTTGAGCAACCATCGTATTATACTCTTCCACCAACAAGCCAATTTCATCATTGTGACTCCATTCAATGGGCGTATTTTTTGCACCCAATTTCATTTGTGCCAGTTTGTTTCTCACCAAATTAAGAGGCTGTGTGATGCGATTTGACACCAAATAGGTAATGATCAATGAAAAAACAAAAATCAAGGCAAATACATTTAAAACTGTAACAATGTAATTGGATATTTCTTTAAACAAATCGGCTCGATTAGAAAAATAGGGTAAATTCACATATCCACGCACATTTAAGTCGTTGTCAGTAAGCACGGTATAAGCTGAAATATAATTCAAATCTGAAATATTTTCTTCGACAATAGTTGTAGAAAGCGATTTTTTTGCAAACTCTTGGTATACTGATGGATTCATCAAATTCCCAACGAATTTTTCCTTATACAACCTAGGATTGGTAGATACTATGAGACGTCCGAATTTATTGTAAATATTTATGTCTGTTTCGTAAGATTCGGCCATGTCATATACCAAGCCCACCTCGTATTTATTCTCTAAATCATCCAAGTTTACATGTCCGCTAATTTTATTTGCAATATTGACCACTTTATTGCGCAAATTGTTTTGTTGCCTTTCAACGTTGTTTTGAATGAAAAAGTTGATTGTTAAAAAGATAACTACCATAAAAATGGACAATATCAACCATGTTATGTAGACCTGTAATCGTCGGCTGATATACCAATTTTCTGCATGTATGGCCGCAAAAAAGATGGATTTTGATGTCATTGAATTTGCCCTATTTCTAAGTGGATTTAATCTACTTCTAAACCTTTCTTCAATCCACAATAGAGAATAAAACAAAAACACAATGATGAAGCCCAAAAATGCCAAAAGTGTAAACTGAATGGACGATACCAAAAAAGGTTCATTGGGTTTAGAAATGACGATTGTATTTTTATAAATGTCCGTTTGAATAAAATGACTATAATTTTTTGTTTCTTTTACCCCTTGACCATGAAACAGAGAACTCGAAACAGGATAATCATAATCACCCGCATGTTTACTTAGTTTCCCCCTATTGTAAATGGCATATGAGTAGTTATAACGGTCAATAAGGTCCCGTGTTGCCCCTTTTTGAATAACATCAGACAACCTTCCTGTCGATAAATTGCTGTGTGGGGTCAAAAGGATAAAATATCTACCTAAAATTGATTTGTCGTCGGTAACCGTAAATTTCCCCAAAAAACTACCCCTTAAACGGCGTTCATTAATTAAGTAAAAGTTATTACTCAACTGCACACTCCATTCGCTTCTATAAATAGAATTAAGTGTATTGTAGTCTACCGAATTCGAGCCATTTACTTTCCTTCCTGAAGAATCAAAATTGAAGACCGTAACGTCAAACTTGTCTACTAATTCATTAAAATATAAATCTTTAACACGATTTTCAAACGATTTTTTAGATTCCGATTGATAGGTGTAATAATGCAAAATCCCAAAATCCGCCGCTAAGCTAAACTCAATTTCTGAGAGCTTTTCCATTACTTCTTTACTGGTTTTTATTACAAAACTAGAAGCCAATTTTACGCGTTGTGAGAGTTCTTTTTTTCTTAATTCCCTGTTGACTACGAGGCTTAACATTACACAAGGCATCAATACTTGAAATACCCAGTTCTGATATTTAAACTTGAAATTTTTGAATAAAACCGTAGAATACCACAAAGACCAAAAGATACCGGTAATCCACAATAAAAATCCATCATAAAACTGCCAAATAAATATGGAGGCGATAGACAAAGCCAAAAAACCCAACAATATTCTGGTTCTAAAAGTATATTCAAACAATGCATCATAAATGCGGTTCAAAATGGTAAAAATCGTGGCCATTAAAAGCACCAGAATTACAATACACGAAACGGTATACCTTGATACCAATAAAATCTCAGTGAAATCAAAATGTATTTCTGTTTTGTGAATGATAGAAACCGCTACAATTAAAACTGAATAGGTTAAAATTATGGACAATGCAAGGAGCAAAGTGCAAATAAATGTCCTTAAAGCAATGGGTAGTTGTGATTTTCGCTGTTCCAAAAACACCAAAAAATACCGAACAATCCAAAATAAAATAACAGACCAAATAAAAGTAGCTGCCAAGCTATTACACAGCCAATTTAGAAAAAACACCTCACTAGAGAAATACGGAATTCCATGTAAACTTTCGCCCGTATATCCTTGTATAAATAAGAAATTCCATGTTGCCCAAAGCAATGCGTTGGCCATTGGAAAACGCCAATTGTTCTTTGCCAAACCCACCAAATAAATGCCAATGGTTAATATGAGTAAAGCAATGATAAATATGATATCATATTTCTTGGGTGTCGAATCATTTGTAACACTCAGAAAAAACTTACCTTCTTGTGGCAAAATTAGTTTCCCTTTAAATTCAATGGGTAGTGCGTCCTTTACATTTGCGCCAGAAAGTTTAAATTGTTTGCCTGGAGGATCCAACAATGAATCGCCATATATTTCTGGAAAAGAAAGATTAAAAATGTTTGTTACAAATACCCACCTTTGTGCGCCCACTACCCTATTCCAACTCCCTAAATACACCCCATTTTGTTCGAAAATGGTAAAACTATTTGTATTTCCCGCAACAATATTATATTCTTGATTGGTCCAATAAACCGGAGTATCTTGCTGAAATACAAAAACTTCAACATTTTTACTTTTAAATTCCCCTACTATTTGGTCAATGTGTGATTGCTTAATTCCTTGTCGCTCACGATAATCTATCAGTTCGTCAATTTCCAACACCTTTTTTTCGGCATTTTTCACTTCCCACTTCAATTCATCATCTAGATTGGATTCTTTTTTGAAAACACCAAAAAATGTGTTTGCAGCCAAAAGTAAAAGACCTATTGCCAGAATAACATATCCGATTTTTTTCTTGAGGTCTACAAATACCATTTTTTGTCTAAATAATGAATGACGTAATCGGAAACCGCTTCAGAGAATGGAGTGAATTCTTGAGAATATCCAGCTTCTCGCAAACGCGTCAAATTGGCTTCAGTAAAATATTGGTAATTGCCGCGAATGTCCTCTGGCATGTCAATATACTGAATGTTTTGGGGGATGTTTAACGATGTAAAAACAGCTTGTACCAATTCCAAAAAAGTATGTGCCTGACCAGACCCGAGGTTATAAAGTCCACTATTCTTGCGGTGTTCCATAAAATGCATGAGAACATTTAACACGTCTTTTATGTAAACAAAATCCCTTCTCTGCTCTCCGTCCTTTATGTCTCCTCTGTAACTTTTAAACAAGAAAACACCACCGGTCGATTTTATCTGATTAAACGCATGAAATACCACACTTGCCATTCGTCCTTTGTGATATTCATTGGCACCAAACACATTAAAGAATTTGAATCCCGCCCAAAAGGGTGGCGTTAAAGTCTGCTCTTGCACCCATAAATCAAATGTTTGTTTGCTGTTGCCATAAGGATTTAATGGATGAAGGGTCGTTAACTGATTTGGATTGTCCTCAAAACCCATGCTTCCATCACCGTATGTTGCCGCGGAAGATGCATAAATCAATGGAATACTCCATTTACAGCATTGCCCCCAAACGTCCTTTGAAAAATTTACATTTAATTTTTGCAATAATTCCAAATCATATTCATTGGTTTTAGTGCGTGCGCCAAGGTGAAAAATACACTGAACACGAGAACCATTGTCGTTTAACCAAGTAATGAACTCGTTGCGGTCAATTTTCAGATGCAATTGTTTATCAGCAAGGTTTGGTTTTTTTTCGGGGGATGTAAATTCATCAACCGCTAACAATTCACCATAGCCGCGACGCTGCAATTCGCCCAAAAGCGCAGAACCAATAAATCCAGAAGCACCCGTTACAACGATCATTGAAACAAAAATAAGGATTCGCACAAGATAAACATTGGTTTGATATTAGAAATTAATTATTAACAGAAACTATTATTCTTGCAGCGACCATCGTGGTCGCTCTATTCCCTTTTAATCACTTTTCAAAAGATTACAATCTTTTTTATTAAGCTTCTTATATAACTTGCAATCTTATATTTATTGCTCGATAATTCTAAACCCAAAATCACCATCAAGCACATTATAAAATCCTGATCATGAATAACAACAATGAAATAGCCGAATCACAAAATCTCTTCCTTGGCAATCTATACCTCGATGAAGTGAAAGAACAAATCGAAAAGGATTTTGGTGCGGTGGGATTTGAATACAAAAACACATCGTTTTTGCACTTACAAGACCTGCTGCCAGAGTTGTTGGAGGTAATTCATGCACTTCGCATCGAGAAACGCGATGTGTGGATGCGCATAGTGTACCGCGTAGATTTAACCGAAAAACAATACCGATTTGTGCAGTTAATGGGTGGCGACACCGATGAAAACATGGCCAAAGCCGTGGTTTTGAGAGAGTTTCAAAAGGTCCAAACCCGAAAACACTTTCAATAAGACTCCATTTTGGTGTGGTTTTACGTCATAATTCACGTCTATATGCTTTTAGATTTGTTAATTTATCGTTATTTGTTGAAATTTGCATTTCTATGGAATTAAAAGATATCGTTTCTGTAACAGGAATGCCCGGTTTGCACAAAATCATTGGACAAAATAAAAATGGTTTGGTTCTTGAATCACTTGCCGACGGAAAAAAATTCTCAACCAACATACGCCAACGTGTAAGCATTCTTGCGGATATCTCTATGTTTGAAGAAGAAGGTGAAGTAAAATTAGCCCAAGTTTTAAAATCACTCAAAGCATTGGAAGATGCAGGTGAAACAATCCCTACTGCCAAAATCGAAACAGAAGATGCCAAAGCATTTATGGCTAAGGTTTTGCCAAACTACGATAAAGAGCGTGTTTACCCATCGGACATGAAAAAGCTATTTGGTTGGTACCAGTTAATTAAAGCAGATTTGGATTTTGCTTCTTTAGACAAAACCGAAGAAACAGCAGAAGAAACCGAAGGAACTGAAAAAGCCACTGTTGCCAAAACAAAAAGCACAGATAAACCAAAAGTCACCTCTTCAGTTAAAACCAAATCAAAAACTGCTTCAGGCGTAAAAGTAAAAACGTCTACTCCTCGAAAAATGGGAAGCTAATTTATACGGCCATGAATTCTTTTATCCCCGCTAATTTTCGCATCCAAACGGGTAGCGACGTTGAATCATTGTTGCAAAATTTGATTGACAGAGACATCACCTCTTTACAAGATTTTGAACAGTTTGTAGTTGATGTAAATGCCTTAGACAGTCATATTTCTGAAGACATGGCTTGGCGTTACATCCGCATGACGTGTGATACAAAAGACAAAAATATTGAAGCCGATTATTTGTATTTTGTGCAAGAAATACAACCAATCATTGCTCCTTTTGAGGATAAAATAAACAATAAAATAGTTCAATCTCCTTTTGCTTCTGCAAAAGAAAGCGACTCTGCTTATTACATATACTTCCGTGGTTTAAAATCAGCCATTGAATTGTTTAGAGAAGAAAACATCCCCCTACATTCTGAATTGGGTACCCTAGCACAAAACTATTCCGCCATTCAAGGCGCAATGACCGTAAACTATAAAGGGGAAGAAATTACACTTCAAAAAGCAGCCAACTTTTTGATGGAAACCGATAGAACCGTGCGCGAAGAAGTTTGGCATTTGATGCACAATCGCAGAATGCAAGACAGCCAAAAGTTGGAAGATTTATTCGATGAAATGGTGGCCAAACGCACGCAATTGGCGAAAAATGCAGGCTTCGACAACTACCGCGACTATATGTTTAAAGCATTGGGACGGTTCGACTATACCTCAGACGATTGTAAAAAATTCCATACCGCCATCGAAACGCAAGTGGTGCCTCTATTAAAGGACATCCAAGCGCGTAGAAAACAAAATATGAATCTTGAGAGCCTTAAACCTTGGGATACCGCAGTGGATCCTTTGGGTAGAAGCCCGTTGAAACCATTTACAGATGGAAATGACTTATTGGAAAAAGGAATTGCCGTTTTAAATCAATTGCATCCATTCTTTTCTCAGTGCCTAACCACCATGAGAGAAAAGTCCTTGTTAGACTTAGATAGCCGCGTGGGCAAAGCTCCGGGTGGATACAATTATCCCCTAGCTGAAACAAATATGCCCTTTATATTTATGAATGCAACTGGAAATTTGAGAGATGTCGAAACTTTGGTGCATGAGGCTGGACACGCCATACACAGTTTTCAAATGGCTCCTTTAGATTTAAATGCCTTTAAAAATACACCAAGCGAAGTGGCTGAATTGGCCTCAATGAGCATGGAATTACTGAGCATGGAAGGATGGCAACATTACTTTCAAAATTCAGATGAATTAAACAGAGCCAAACAAGAACAAATTGAAGGTGTAATTGGCACATTGCCTTGGATTGCAACTGTTGATGCATTCCAACACTGGATTTATGAAAACCCTACCCATAGCCAATCGGAACGCAGAGAAACCTGGAGAGCAATACAAGCAAGATTTAGCAGCGGATTGGTGGATTATATGGATTTGGAAGACGCCCTAAACTTTGCATGGCACAAACAACTTCATATTTTTGAAGTTCCGTTTTATTATGTAGAGTATGGAATTGCACAATTGGGTGCTCTTGGCATTTGGAAAAATTACACCGAAAACCGCGAAATGGCTCTAGAAGGGTATCAGAGATTCATGAAATTAGGCTATACAAAACCAATTCCCGAAATTTACGAATCCGCCGGTGTTGCCTTTGATTTTTCTGAAGAATACATTAAATCATTGATGCAATTCGTTCATACAGAATGGGAAAAATATTCCTAAAACGAACATTTTTAAACAATTTAGTACTCTCCTGTTTAACCGTTGGACTTTTTTTCCTTTTGGGGGATGTTTTTGCCTATTTGGGAAACTGCAAAGATGGACTTTCCGGAATATGTTGGTCGCGGTGGGACAGCGGTTTGTATTTGGAGATAGCACAAAAAGGGCACACCCTGTTTCCTTGCAAAGAAAATCCAGAACAGTACTGTGGCAATGCCGGTTGGGCACCCTTGTATCCTTTTTTAATCGGGGCTTTAAACAATGCATTTCCACAATTCAATCCCGCCAACATTGGTATATTCTTGAGTATCTTCTTTTGGACAGGAACGGTATTTTGGGCAAATAAATTCACTGAAAATCAAAGCATTACACAAAAAATACCTTATTTTTTACTTTTGCTATTTGCTCCTGGAAACGTGTACTTTCATGCCATTTTTCCCATGTCTTTGTCGGTGTTTTTGTTGTTTGGGCTGCTTTGGAATTTGCACAAATCGCAATTCTTCTGGGCAGGAATATTTGGATTTTTTGCGGTGTTAAGTTACAGTATTGGATTCTTTTTGCTTCCCTGTTTGTTTATATGGGCAGTATATTTATGGAAGAAAAATGAACTTCGACTGCGGGATGCGGTCATTTTGCTATCCGGGCCAATTCTAGGTTTGGTGACTTGGTTTACCTACGATTATGTAACGATTGGACATTGGAATGCACTCTTTTTGGTACAAGACAAGTACGGACATTTAATAAATTTCCCTTTCAAGAATGCGGGCACCCGTTTTGAAATACTGTGGAACTCACGAAATTCTTTATCTGCTTTTATTGAAATTCAAAATTTCACCGTTTGGGGCTTCGTACTCTTTGCGTGTTATGTATTTTACAAAAAGAGAACTGCCCATTTTTTATGGCTTTTCTTATTTTGTTATGTCTTGTTATTTTGGGGGATACCTTACGGCAGCAGCATGCAAACTGCACTCTATCGGAACGTATGTTTGCTTCTTCCAATATGGTTCTACTTGTTCCATTTCATTTCTCCCAAGCAGCGACATATAATGCTCACCATTATGGCCATTTTTACCCTACCATTGGGAAAACTTTTTATCTTAAGTATTTTAATCTGATTACCCCAAGAAATCGTTTCCCTAATTAGTAGTTTTTTCTTTTTTAAAACCCTACCACCATCCGACCCCAGCGGGGTCGCACATTTATCAACCTGTAAAGGCCCGCACCATATAAAATTCTACCAAGATTCAAATCCTACCCAAATCCCGACCCCAGCGGGGTCGCACATTTATCAACCCTTAAAGGCTCGCACCATTTAACATTCTGCCAAGACTCAAATCCTACCACAATCCCGACCCCACCGGGGTCGCATTTATCAACCTTTAAAGGCCTGCACCATTCTCATAAAAAAAACCGACCCCTAAGGATCGGTTTTTTTCTAGCTTATCTTATTTAATTAAAGGTTTCCTCTATTTTCTTGTTCACGCTCAATACTCTCAAAAAGCGCTTTAAAGTTTCCTTTACCGAAACTTTTTGCTCCTTTACGCTGAATTATTTCATAAAATAACGTAGGCCTATCTTCTACGGGCTTGGTGAAAATTTGCAACAAATATCCGTCCTCATCGCGGTCGATAAGTACGTTCAATTTCTTCAACTCTTCCAAGTCTTCATCTATTTCACCTACTCTATCCAATACATCGTCGTAATACACTTCAGGTACATATAAAAACTCTACCCCACGTCTTCTCAATTCACCCACTGTTTCTATGATACTGTGTACTTCCAAAGCGATATGTTGTACTCCAGCACCTTTATAAAATTGTATGTACTCTTCAATTTGCGATTTTTTCTTACCTTCTGCAGGCTCGTTTATTGGGAATTTTACGTAACCGTTGCCATTGCTAACCACTTTACTCATCAAAGCGCTGTATTCGGTGCTAATGTCTTTATCATCGAATGTCAGCAGTAATTTAAAGCCCATCACATCCTCATAAAAACGAACCCAATCGTTCATTCTTCCCAATTCCACATTTCCAACACAATGGTCCACGTATTTTAATCCTACGGGAGTTACTTCCATTGCATTATTTGGCGCTTTATATCCCGGTAAAAATGGTCCAGAATAACTGTGTCTTTCTACAAATTTATGGACAGTTTCGCCATAAGTATGAATGGCAGAAATCACCACATAACCATGCTCATCTTCAAAGCGAGTGGGTTCCATATACGGTTTTGCCCCTCTCTTTACGGTTTCCTCGAAACTTTTAGTCGCATCATCCACCCACAAACTTAAAAACTTTACGCCATCACCATGCGTTAGCTGGTGTTCGGCAATTTCAGAATCAGGCTGAATGGCAGTAGTCAATACCAATCTAATTTTACCCTGTTCTAAAACATAACTTGCACGATCTTTAACCCCAGTTTCAGGGCCGGCATATGCCACGAATTTATAACCCCAAGCGGTTTGATAATAATAAGCGCTTTGTTTGGCATTGCCAACATAAAATTCGATATGATCCGTTCCGTTAAGGGGTAGAAAATCTGTCGATACTTTTTGAGTTTCTAAAACTTCAGTTTCCATAATTCAAAGTTAACAGAAATTTTGCGAACCAAAAGTATTTCAATTTAAATAATATATGTATCGGTCTACTTACCCAAAAACATTAATATGGATCTACATTAAAATCCACATAAACCCCATTCATGTTTTCTGCAAAAATTAATTCTTCTTTTTTTTGCAATAAATACTGTTTTACCCTAGATGAATTTTGTGCCGATACGTCCAACTTTATCATAAACTGTTGAATGTACATATTGCGAATTTTACTCACAGATGGAGTAATGGGCCCTAACAACGTATCTTTAAAAACGGGACGGATTAAATTGTTAAATACCATAGCTGCAGAAATAACCGCTTGTTCATCTTTGTGCTTTAGAAATACTTCAATGAGACGTGTATACGGTGGGTAATGAAAAGTTTCCCTACTTTCAAGTTCCTTTTCGCTTAATGCTGCAAAATCATTGTTTTTCAATGCCTCATAAACCGGGTGAAAACTCCGATATGTTTGCACCAATACCTTCCCTTCTACATTGCCTCTTCCTGCCCTTCCAGCCAACTGATACAATTGTTGAAACGCTCTTTCACTGGACCGGAAATCAGGAATATTCAAGGAAATATCTGCATCTGGTATTACAATAAGTGAAACATCCTCAAAATCAATTCCTTTTGCCAAAAGCTGTGTCCCCACTAAAATGTCTATATTTCGCTGAGCAAAATCCGTTAGAATCCGTTGAAAATCCGTCCGTTTTCGAATACTTTGCTGATCAAACCGTGCAATGCGCGCGGTAGGAAAAATCTCCTTTAATTCTTCTACCATGCGCTCTGTTCCCGTGCCTTTCATAGCAAAGTCGTTTGCGCCACAGGCTGGGCATGTTTTTGGGGGATTTTGATGGTACCCGCAATAAGAACAGCGCTGGTTGTTGGAACTTTTGTAATACGTTAATGAAATATCGCACTGAATGCATTGTGTAGTGTGTCCACAAATAACACATTCAATGTAAGGCGCATATCCTTTTCGATTGTGATACACAATGATTTTTTGATTGGCTTTTAAAGCAGCCGTTAATGCTTCTTTTGCAGGATCTGAAAAATTACCAGTTAACCTATTTTGACTTTTTAATTCCTTTAAGTTCAACCATTCCCATTCTGCAAATGCCCTTTGTTCATAACGCTCATTCAATGCAACATAACCCAAACTTTCTTTTTTGGTCAAATACATCATTTCATAACTGGGAGTTGCAGAACCCAACAAAAGGTGCGCTTGGTGTTGTTTTGCCAAATAAAATGCAGTGTCTCTGGCATTAAATAAAGGCCGTTTTTCAAATTGTTTGTAACTGGGTTCGTG
>CAMAQS010000032.1 GCA_945860565.1 Chitinophaga pinensis
CGTTAAATTTATTTTGATCACCTATATGAGAGGTATAAACCAGTAATTTGTATCTGCCTTTTTGTGCAAATGAGCAATTGCACAAAAAGTTTACGTTTTGAGAAGAATTTGGAAAGCCGTCGATATTTAGGAACGATGTTGAAATTAAATCGTTAAAAGGGTCATAAATTTGATAATTTACCGATACATTAAACATGGTATCTCTACCCTGATTTGCAATGTTCAATTTTATGGTATCTAATTGATCAGTAATGTAAATTTTACTGTTGTCTAATGGTTTATTTATAGATTCTACAAAGGCATCCTTACCGACTTCTACAACCACATTTCTTTTGATGGTATCGTTCAATTTGTTTCCATCAATATTATTACTAAAATAAACATGGATTTGATGATTCCCTGCAATTACAGGGTTGTATGTTTTAGCAAATATTACGGTATCATAAGAACCGGTATCAATTTTAATTGCCAGTTCATCCGAAAATAGTCTAACACCATTTTTGAAAATATCACATTTAATGGATGTATTTACCAAAGTTGGATCAAAGCCTAAATTGCCAATCCTACTTTCAATTTTATATCCTGTCCCGCCTATGCTTAACGTATCTTTAATGTAAATGGCTTCTGCTAAAAAATCTACTGTTCTGCCCACCGCAAAAGTCGAATAAAAGGTATCATTTTCGCTGTAAATATCATAAATCCCCCGAACATATAATTTCATTTTATAAACTCCTTTTAACGGAAGTTTAATGGATTTAGGAAAGTTCACTTGGGCATCTGAATTTGAGAACAAAAATGTAAAAGCACTATCCAAATAGAGCAACTTATTATTTGGAGTATAGACTTCTATATAAACCGGTATTTTCCCTAATTCTAAAATGCCATCATTTTTTACTTTGGCGAAAAATTTAACATTGTTTCCAATGGTATAAATCGAGTCTTTTTTTGGAGTAAAAATGGTATCGGCAATAAAATCGGTCCTTTTATAAGCAATAACAATCCGCCTCACCGTATCGTTTAATGTATTTTTATCATTTTTGAGGGATGTAAAAATCGAAACGACCAATTTACCGGTATCATTAAATGTATAAGTAGGCCAAAATAAAATTTTACTTTGAAACTTTGGCAAGCTAATGTTTTGTGATTTTGAATATAAAATTTTTGTGTTTTGTTTAATTTCGCATGTCACATTGAAGTTAGCCGTATTGTCATAGCCTACATTAAGAATAGTAGCCAAAGGCATTAATGTATCAACGTTATAGACGTATGTGTTAAAATTGAATGGGTCATGTACTGTTCTCACCATAACATCTTGATCCACGCCAGAATAGAACTTTTTTGTAATAGTATCGTTGTCATTAACACGGTCGTCTTTATATTTTACGTAGGTTAGAATGGTATGTTCGCCATATTCAGATGCCATGAATTTCTTTGGGAAAACATAGGTTCTCGACAACCCAGATGATAAAGTATCAAAAACAGACTCTTTATAATGCAATTGATTTAAACCTCTAATTTCACAGACAATCTCAATACTATCTAGGGGGGTCAATGCCCCAACATTAGAAACCACTACCACTGGTGCAATGGTATCTTTATCATTAATATTAACAGTATCTTTTGGTATGTTAACAGATACTGCCCTAAAGTCATAATCTGCCTGTAATCTAGGCTCTATTATAAACTTGTAAGGTGCATTGGGATGAAAATCCACCCAATTGGTATCTCCAAGTGGCGTAGCGTAAAAAAATGTTTGTGGTCTTACGGGCAATTCCATTTGATAGCCAAAAGCAACATTGTTTAAATCTAGTTGACGTACACCCACATAAAAAGAACCATTTACCAAAACGGGTTTTTTCAAATCTAAAATATAGGTGCCACTAACAGTGATCAAACTGTCACTTTCAAAAATCAATTTACCTGGTCTAGCTTTAATACTATCATAAGCCCAAACACCAACTTTGAACAACCTACCGGAGCCTGCAAAAGCGACAGAAATTTGATTGATATATTTGGATTTGTTGCTTTGAAACCTGGCAACAAAATCACCCTTTGCATTGTTAAAACCAATTCCACCACCTGCTGGACTCAACGTAATATCGCGGTAAGAGTAAATATTTTCATTGCCTAACCTCACTGAAAAAGCAGTATTATTCTGTGTAAACTTGTCGGAAGATTGAACAAAAATTGTATCAATCCCTTTGGTTATAGGATTTAAAGAAGGAACTATCAAGAATTTTTCTTTTCCAACAGCAACGTTCGCATAGAAACTATCTTTTTGTTTATTTTTACCTGTTGAGTAGGTATAAAATTTAAGATTATTCCAATTTTTCTTCCCTACATTTCGAACAAAAACCTTAACACTATCAGGGTTTCCAAGTGGCAGTGGGATTTTCCCTAATGTATACACTTTACGAATTTCAGCATCAATATTCTCCCTAGGGTAATTAAAAATTATAGTTGGTTTATATTCTGTGATGTTGTTTAATGTATCACTTGCTCTTGGGCCAAATGAAAACTGTGTTTGTCTGTTTGCATAACCACTTACTGTCAGACTTCCTTCAAAATAAAAAGAAAAGGTGCCCACAAGAGTATCTACCTGATCAAACAAAATATATAAAGCAAGATTCTCACCGTAGGTAGAATCATATTTAAACGGAGAAGAAAATTGCATAGGGTAAAAACCCTCATCTGAACCAATATTGTTTCCTAGTAAAGTATCAAAAACCTTGGTGACACCCATTATTTCTTGTGAAAAATTTATACCAACCGTACCGAAATCACTTCGATTTGTATTGGTTATCCATATTTTCATTTTATTGTTTGGGGGGATAGCGGTTCCATCTGCCCGATAAAATTCTAAAGAAGTGATTGAATCACCGTCACGTAGGTTTCCCAGTGTATTTTTTGGAAAAATATAAGCAAACTTTGATTGATAAATTTTTTGAGTAGATATGGTTCGTATAGGTCCGGCAAAGGTTCCCAAATAACTTCCATTGCCAATTTGTACAAATTGCGAGAAGCTACACTTAAATGAAAGTATACTAAATAATAGAAGAAAAATTTTATGCACTATTTACAAATGTAAACAAATCCGAAATGTATTGCTTTATTTTGTAAAATAAGTGAGAAAAGCTGACATTATTCTACAAATCAAACAAAAGCAAAGTTTTCTTTGTACCGGTTTGGATACTGAAATCAACAATTTACCCACGGGTATTAGTAAAGATGGACCGGGCCTATTGGAATTCAATAAAAACATCATCCAAGCCACCAAAGACCATAGTATTGCATACAAAATCAATACAGCGTTTTATGAACAATACGGGAAAATGGGTTGGGAGTGGATGGAAGAAACGTTGACTCAATTGCCGATAAATACATTCAACATCGCTGACGCAAAAAGAGGCGATATTGGAAACACCAGTAAAATGTACGCCAAAGCATTTTTTGAAACCTTAAATTTTGATGCAATTACTGTCTCACCTTATATGGGTGAAGATAGTTTAAGACCCTTTTTAGAATTTCAAGACAAAACCATTATTTGTCTAGCCTTAACAAGCAATGAAGGACATAAAGATTTTCAAACACAAGAATATAATGGTAAAAAATTGTATGAAAATGTAATTAATACGGTTTGCAAATGGGGAAATGAAGACAACATTATGTTTGTTGTTGGTGCAACCCGTTCAAGTTTAGTTACAGAAATTAGAAACTTCCTTCCTAAACACTTTTTATTGGTACCCGGAGTTGGTGCCCAAGGAGGTGATTTAACGGCCATTACTGAGGCCGCAATAACACCTGAAGTTGGTTTAATTGTAAATAACAGTCGTGGAATTTTGTATGCTAGCAGTGGTGAAGATTATGCAGAAGCCGCACAAGTCAAAGCGAAAGAAATGTCATTAGAAATGAGTACTCTTTTGCAAAAGTTCAATATTTAAAGCCAGAACCTGCTTAATTACAGATTCACTCGAATCGTTGTAAACAATGTAATCGCTGCGTTTAATTAATTCTTCTTCTGAAAGTTGGAGATTCATGATATTCAAAATTTCTGTTTCGCTTCTTTGAGAATCCCTTTGTTTGATGCGCTTAAGCTTTACATCAAAAGGAGCAATCACAGAGATGACAGTATCTACTGTTGCGTCTGCCCCAGATTCAAATAGAATTGCAGCTTCTTTTATGACGTAAGGATGAGTCTGTTTTGATACCCAGTTTTCAAAATTGGCAAAAACAAAGGGATGAACCAATTCGTTTAGTCTTTTGCCTAGAGTTTTATCAGACAAAATACTTTTAAATTCAATTTTGTTGATCTCTCCATTTGGAGAATACATTTTTTCTCCAAATGTCTCAATGAGTTCTGATTTCAGGATATGATTGGTAAGATAGAGAGATTTGGTTTGTAAATCAGCATTATAGATTGGCACACCCAACCACTCAAATATCCCACAAATTGTCGACTTGCCGCTTCCGATACCGCCAGTAAGTCCTACCTTCATTAGAATGTATTATTTTTTTGCTACAGCAGCCTTTGGATAAGAAGCCATTGTTAATTCCATACTAATACCAGTAGAATCAATTTTCATTTTACCTTCTTCGAGTTCAATCAGAATGGTTTTGTCTGCAATATTGACAATTTTACCATGAATATTACCAGTGGTAACAATATTGTCCCCTTTTTGCAATTCAGAAATAAACGATTTTGCTTTTTTCTGGCGTCTCATTTGCGGCCAAATCATAAAAAAGAAAAATACGCCCATAATGAGCATTAATAATACAGGGTTAAAACCACCTTGTGGGGCTGCTTGAAGGATATTTAAATTATAATTTATCATGTTATTTTATTGGTTATCTTGATTATCTTCTGAGTTTTCTTTTTTATAAATGTTGGCAGAAAAGTTTAAAATGATTTCATGAATGGATGAATTGTCGAAACTAACCGTAACATGTTTTTCTACAAGTTGTTTATTTGCGCTGCCATACCCTGAACTATTAAATGTTGCAGTTATTCTGCCTTCACCGCCTGGGGCGATAAGTTCTTTTGTCCAATTTGGAGAAGTACAACCACAAGAAGCTTGAACATTGGTTATAGACATAGGTCCTTTTCCTTCATTTTTAAAAACAAAGGTGTGTTGCACTGATTCACCATCGGTAATTTCACCAAATTTAAATGCAGTATCTTTAAAAACAGGATTTCCAAGAGGACCTGATTTTTTTGATTCTGGATTGTTTTTTTCAATATCCTCTGTTGTTAAATCTCGGTTCGAATTCTGGCATGCCGAAATCCCTAAAAAAACCACTCCAAAAAAAACTATTCTTAACTTATGCATTGTACAAAAATATTTAATTTTCTTTCAATCCGCGCACAGACTTTTTAATTTGATTTCTAGATTCAAGGTTTATTCTTAGTTTATCTAATATACCGTTAACGAATTTTGAGCTATTGGGAGTACTAAATTGTTTTGTAATCTCAAGATATTCGTTAATTGTAACTTTAACTGGTATATCTGGAAAATTAAAAAACTCTGTTAGGGTAAGTTTAATTATAAGCAAATCAATGACTGCAATGCGTGATGGATCCCAGTTATCGGTTACTTCTGCGGTCATTTTTTCATAATCGTCTGAATTGCGGATAGTATAATTCAAAAGCTGTCTACCGTATTCAATTTCCTCATTTTCTTCATAAGAACTTACCCTGTGAAAATCGAATTTAAACTCACCATTTTTTACAATAATGGTTTTCAACATTTCCCTCAAAATATAAGTCGAATCTTCGGGCCATGCTGGGTATAATTCTTCCAATGAATCGTTAAAAATCTGATGCGTTTCTATGAAAGCATAATATAGATTTTCTATAAATTCCTTTTGTTGCGTTTCATTGGGCTCTGAAAAAATATCATAATCTCTAACAAAATCCCAATCTAATAAATCCTGATATAAAGTTTCAAAAGAACCTTCTAACGATTCCCAAATAAATTCATTGGGCAAATTCAACAATAACAATTCTTGATGAATGTTAGAAATTAAGGGTGTTCGTTTTAAAACAGAATATTGTTTGATTTTTTCAATATTTGGATAATACTTTCCTTTCTCCATTTCTTCTTTGCGTAAAGCATATTGAAGTAATTGATAAGGCAAATCCAATAAAAAAATATAAAATTGTTGAGATAGCAATAATTTATCAGAAAGTTCTTTGGAAAAAAAACCAATATCTGTTACAGAATTTTGCTTCCATGCATACAATGTTTGTAGCGTTTTTATTCTCACTAGACGTCTCGAAATCATTAGAACGAAATAATATGCAAATATACATTCTTTTAAACATACTAATTTAACATAACAAAATATTTTAAATCGATTATACCCGTTTAGTAAACGAATAATTGATTGGGAAATTAAGAAATTTGAGTATGTTTATTAACAATAATACAGATTCTATTTTACAGCAAGTAGGTGAAAATATTAGCAATTTAGCCATTGAATCAATACGATATAACCCAGAAAGTACATTGTCTGATGAAGTAAAAACCCAGTTGATCAAAACCGCCATTTCGGTTTTTGACAGACAGCAGAATTTGATTTATAAGCGCCACGAATGGATAATAGAAATAGAGAGAACAAAACTTAAATGCAATAAACTGCTCATTTTTTTAAACCAAGCCCATCATGAGGGGAAGATACATCACAGTGAATTTCTAAATTTAGAAATTCAAATAAAAGATCAAATAAAACGCCTCAACGAAGCTTCAAATAAAATTGAATTAAAAAATCGCCGTATTATCAATTAGCGAACAATTTCACTTTTCTAATAACTTGTCCATTGTTGTTTCTCAAAACGCCAATTAACACTCCTGAATTCAATTTGCTCAATCTAAAAATTGTCTCGTTTTTAGTTAATTTCTGAATGGGTTGAATTATCTGACCAATAGAGTTATATAACTCGAAAGAAACATAATTTAGAACTAAGTCATTGGTAATTTCAACAATAATTTCTTGGGTATTGTTTCTTGGATAAATTAATACTTCATTGAAAATCACAGTATCGAAAATTCTCGATTTTTCTTCAATTTTTACTTGATTGATTAAACTGGAGCGATAAACCAATAATGCATTTCTCATTGTTCTAGATTGTTCTTTGGTAAACATATTTTGGCAATCGTGTGAACTATAATCCATGTAATTCTCTACCATATCAGGCAAATCATTAATTGCGTCAATACATGTATTTTGGTTGTGATTGCAAGCGAAACTACTACCCACTCCTTGAATTGGAGTATCGTCAATATAATCATCTAAAAAACATCTATTTGCAGAAAATTGATCATCTGCCCATATATGTCTTAAGCCGAAGTAATGTCCAAATTCATGCACAGCCACCCTTCCCATTCTGGAGGTCAATAAATTGCCATTGTTTGCCAACGGATTATTCCTACCTACCACTTTATAGTGTAAAACGACGCCCTGTTCTGGATTGGCGACCCAAGACTGGGCAGTCCAAGAAGGATGTCCGTAAGGAGGATATGCAAATCCATACAATGCGTCTTGATTTTGATACGATAAATCACATACCCATACATTGATGTATTTTGTAGGATCCCATGGTGAAGAACCAAGCGTAGCATTGGATTTCATATTGTTGCTTATACCATTTCTAGTACCCCAACTAGCTTGAGAAGTAGATTTACGAACTATTCCATTGGTTGGGTTTCCATTAGGGTCCACTGAGGCCAAAACAAATTGCAATTTTGTATCACCACCTCTAGATTTAAAAAAACTTCTGGTATTTGTTGTATCGGCATTTAATCGGCGAAAGTCATTATTTAAAACTTCTAATTGATTAAATATCAAACTATCATTAATATTTTCTTGGATATTATTATACAAAACATGAAAAACAACTGGTAAAGTATAAATGGTATCCGAATAATTGATAGTATCCGAAATTTTAATTTTTCGTGGAGCAATTTGTTTTGCATTGTGGACAGTTTCTTTGTACTGTTCGTCATATCGCTGATTAAAACCGGGATATCTATTTTCTAAATCCTTCAAAAGCAGGGTTTGACCACAAGGCTCTGTTTGTGCCAAAAGATTTAGAGGAAGAAGCAATATTAAATTGAGTAATTTTTTAAAATTCATATCAAAAACATCAAATTAAGATAATTTAACTGATATAATAACACCTTTAAAGGGTTAAAGTTAGGTACTTTGATGATAAAATGACAATCAATTTTGATTATCTCTCCACTCATAGACCCACTGGGATTGAATCATTTCAAGATATCCTTCGGTACATTCTTCTCTCTTTCCTTTAAACTCAGATATTTCTAAAACCCATTCTATCAATTCCGTAAATCGAATTCTGTAAATTTTTTTTTCATCAAAATCATCACCAAAACGTTCGTATAGTTTCATGGCAATATCTTCAAAATCAGTCCAGTATATTGGTAATTCCATAATTGTTTATTATTTAATGTCCTATAATTCCACTTTGATCAGGTATATTAACAACTAAATCCCCATCATTTTCTAATTTACATTGACAAGCCAATCGGCTGTTAAATTTAGGATTTCTCGCTCTATCAACATATTCTTCTTCACGATCGGACATTTCTGGAAAACTATTTTCTCCAGAAACAACGTAAATATGACATGTACTACAACCACAAACTCCACCACAATTATGGTTTAATTGAATGTTGTTGTCTAATGCTACATCTAAAACAGATTCCCCTTTAAAAATCTCAACCGTAATTGATTCTTTTGACGATTCTTCAAATAAGAATTTTATATTACCCATAATTTATATTGCAAAGGTAACAATGTTAGAATAATTTAAAATTAACAATATGTACAATTCGTGAAACAAAAAATTACGGAGTAGCGAGAGATTTAACTTAAATTTGCAGCACCAAAATTATGAATTTCGAATTAACCGAAGAACATTTAGCCGTTCAACAAGCTGCAAGAGACTTTGCTCAAACAGAACTTTTACCTGGTGTAATTGAAAGAGATGAACATCAAAAATTTCCTTATGAACAAATAAAAAAGATGGGGGAACTCGGATTTATGGCCATGATGGTTGATCCAAAATATGGCGGAGGTGGAATGGACACCATCAGCTATGTTTTGGCAATGGAAGAAATATCCAAAATTGATGCCTCTGCCTCTGTTTGCATGAGCGTTAACAACAGTCTTGTTTGTTGGGGGATTGAAACTTTTGGCTCTGAAGATCAAAAGCAAAAATATTTGGTTCCTTTGGCTACGGCTAAAGCAATAGGCGCATTTTGTTTAAGTGAACCTGAAGCCGGTTCTGATGCAACAAGTCAAAGAACAACAGCAATTGATCACGGCGACCATTATATATTGAACGGAACTAAAAATTGGATAACTAACGGAAATAGTGCAAGTTTCTATTTGGTTATTGCCCAAACCGATGTAGATAAAGGACATAAAGGCATCAATGTTTTCATAGTCGAAAAAGCATGGGAAGGCGTTATGGTAGGTAGAAAAGAAGACAAATTAGGAATTAGAGGTAGCGATACGCATTCTATCATGTTCCAAGATGTAAAAGTTCCAAAGGAAAATCGTATTGGTGAAGATGGATTTGGTTTCAAATTTGCCATGAAAGTTTTAAGTGGAGGTAGAATCGGCATTGCAGCTCAAGCATTGGGCATTGCAAGCGGTGCTTATGAACTTTCATTAAAATATTCGAAAGAACGCAAAGCGTTTGGAAAAGAAATTATGCACCACCAAGCCATTGCTTTTAAATTGGCAGATATGGCAACCGAAATTGAAGCTGCTAGAATGTTATGTTTAAAAGCAGCGTGGTTAAAAGACCAACATTTGAACTATGATAGAGCCAGTGCAATGGCTAAGTTGTTTTCTTCTGAAGTTGCTATGAAAACCACTGTAGAAGCCATTCAAGTTCATGGTGGATATGGTTATGTCAAAGAATACCATGTTGAGCGTTTAATGCGTGATGCTAAAATCACTCAAATTTACGAGGGTACATCAGAAGTACAACGTGTAGTAATATCCAGAGACGTTTTAAAATAAACCTGAATTTTTATCTTATAAAAAAGAGGCTGTCTCAAAAGGACAGCCTCTTTTTATTCCTAGTTGACGTATAGAATCCCAATAGGGCATTTTGTCTCCTCTCAAAGACTTACTCGGATTATTTTAACGACCTATTTGATTTTCTTTTGATAAAAAATCTTGATATGCAAGTTTTATTCCCTCTTCTAATGTTGTTTTTGGATTCCAACCAGTATTAAACAATCGACTAGAATCCATTAACTTTCTTGGAGTTCCGTTGGGTTTGGTTCTATCATAAGAAATTTTACCAGTAAATTCTACAGTTTTACAAATAAGTTCTGCCAATTCTCCAATGCTTAAATCGGTACCATAACCAATATTCACGAACATTTTTTCGTTATAATTTTCCATTAAATACACTAGCGCATCTGCTAAATCATCGGAATATAAGAATTCTCTTAAGGGAGTACCATCCCCCCAAATAACTACTTCCTCCTTTGAATTTAATTTAGCTTCGTGAAATCGACGAATTAATGCAGGTAAAACATGAGAATTTTCAGGATGATAATTGTCGTTTAAACCATATAAGTTGGTAGGCATGGCTGAAATAAAATTACAACCGTATTGATCTCTATATGCTTCACACATTTTAATCCCAGAAATTTTTGCTATGGCATAAGGCTCATTTGTTTCCTCTAATAAACCTGTCAATAAATATTCTTCTTTCAGCGGTTGTGGCGCCAATTTTGGATAAATACAACTACTCCCTAAAAACAATAACTTTTCAACTTTATGTAAATAAGCTTGGTGAATTACATTGTTTTGTATCATGAGATTCTGATACAAAAAATCAGCTCTGTAAACATTATTGGCATGAATTCCCCCTACTTTGGCTGCTGCCAAAAAAACAAATTCAGGTTTTTCTAATTCAAAAAAAGTGGCTACACTTTGTTGATTGATTAGGTCTAATTCTTTGGAATTCTTTGTTATAATATTTGTAAACCCCTTGGAAAATAAATTTCTTAAAATGGCACTACCTACCATTCCATTGTGTCCTGCAACAAAAATTTTTGAATTTTTTTTCATTTATTCAAAATAATTTTTAGACTGAAATCCACCTTCGCGCAAATAATTTTCTTTTTGCATAAGTCGTATATCGGAATCCATCATATCAACTACCAACGATTCTAAATTGTATTTGGGCTTCCATCCTAATTTGGTCTTTGCTTTGGTTGGATCACCAATTAACAAATCCACCTCGGTTGGTCTGAAATATTTAGGATCTACGAATACAATTTGTTGACCTATTTTTAACATACACTTTGGACCTACTTTTTGTTCAAAGCGTGATTCGTCAATTGACCCGACTGAACCTATTTCATGAATTCCTTCGCCAACAAAAGACATTTCAATGCCAATGTGACCAAAAGCCATTTTTACAAAATCCCTAATTTCTGTTGTTTGGCCAGTGGCAATTACAAAATCTTCTGGTTCATCTTGTTGAAGAATTAGATACATAGCTTCTATATAATCCTTTGCATGACCCCAATCTCTTTTTGAATTTAAATTACCCAAATGTACATTCTCTTGTAATCCTAAAGCAATTCTAGCTACTGCACGTGTTATTTTTCTAGTTACAAAGGTTTCGCCTCTAATTGGACTTTCATGATTGAAAAGAATACCGTTACAAGCAAACATTTTGTAAGCTTCTCTATAATTAACAGTTATCCAATATGCATACATTTTTGCAACTGCATAAGGACTACGTGGATAAAAGGGGGTGGTTTCTGTTTGAGGGACTTCTTGAACCAAACCATACAATTCGGAAGTAGAGGCTTGATAAATCTTGGTTTTTTGGGAAAGCCCTAAAATTCTAATTGCTTCTAACAAACGCAGAGTTCCCATAGCATCTGAATTTGCAGTATACTCAGGTGTTTCAAAACTAACCTGAACATGACTCATTGCACCTAAATTATAAATTTCATCCGGTTGTACTTCTTGAATAATCCGAATTAAATTGGTACTGTCAGTTAAATCACCATAATGAAGTTTAAATTTCGCACCCTCAATATGGGGATCTTCGTAGAGATGTTCAATTCTTTCGGTATTAAATAAAGAGCTCCTACGTTTGATTCCGTGAACTAAATACCCCTTTTTTAATAAGAATTCGGCTAAATAGGCACCATCCTGTCCTGTTATACCTGTGATTAATGCTACTTTCATTATTTTGCACAAAAATAAGTCAATTTACATGTTTATTATCCTAACAGACAAGGTTTCTCACCGTTTAAAATATGCATTAGAAGAAATTTTTGTTCATAGATTGAAAAAAACATACATTTTAACTGATGATATTTCACAGTTTCAAGATAATTCAAGTAATGTCAAAATTCAATATACATCCATTTATCAATCAGATTTAGGCGGATATTGGATTCAGAATAATGGCTTTCTTTATGAAACAGAAATTCATTTAGAATTTAAACCTGCATTTGTTACTTATACCATAGAAAAAAATGACGCCTTTACAGATTATATTAACTTTATCTTAAATAAATTTCCATCAAATCAATTCACCGATGCCTTTTTTACTACCAAACATTCAGCCTATTTTCCTTGCAACGGGTTTATGCCTTTTGATATCTTTAGTCTGGTATTTTGGAAATTATCTAGATATGAAGAATATCAAAATTATAAAGGCGATAAACTGGGCAGATTCATTTATTCACAGAGTTTAGATGCCAAAAATGGCATTGAACCCATTCCCTACATAGATATTGCAATAATCTATTTTGCGAATTTGTTAAACATTGATCTACGGGAAATTTGGCGATTGAAACACAGTCCTACCGTGGATATCGATATTGCTTACAAGTTTTTGGGCAGAAATATAATCAGGACAATCTTCTCCACCCTTAAATATCCGAAATTTTTAAAATCTAGAATAAAAACATTTTTTACACGAAACGACCCCTATTCATGGAACAATACCGTCGCTCAAAAATTTAAATTTGTGGAAAATTTACATGTATTTTGGTTGTGCTCAGAAAAAACCAATACATTCAATAAACAAGTAAAATTGGATTATAAAAATCTTTTGAAGGACATTAAAACAAGCAATCAGAATTTTTCTGTTGGATTACATCCTTCAGCAAATACAGGTTTTACAGAATGGGAAAAGGAGAAAAATTGGTTGGAAAACATAACGGGTCAAAAAATATACTCTAGCCGTCAACATTTTTTAATATTGAATTTACCCGAAACCTATCAAAGCTTAATTTCACTTGAGTTAAGAGAAGATTGGAGCATGGGGTACTCAGACAACATAGGATTTCGTGCCGCTACATCGTTTTCATTTAGATGGTTTGATTTAAAGAAAGATATCCCTACCCCATTTTTAATTAATCCCTTCTGTTTTATGGATGTTACATTAAAAAACTATTTGAAATTTACTAGCGAACAATCCTTAAAATCAATAAATAATTTGTACGATTGGATTTCTATTTGTGGCGGTGTGTTTTGTTATATTCTTCACAATGAATCATTAAGTTCAGATTCAGAATGGAAAGATTGGCAAAATTTATTTGAAAATACAATCAATCGTGGGCAAAATTAACTATATCAAACATCAGCAAATAAATCCTCTAAAGTGGGATACTTGCATCCTTAATGGAAACTGTAATTTCAGTTACGGTCTTTACGATTATTTAGATGCAATTACCAATTCATCTTGGGATGCCCTTATACTTGGAGATTATGAAGCAGTATTTCCATTGCCTTTCAAAAGAAAAATGGGAGTTTATTATATTTACCAACCCATTTTTTGCCAACAGCTTGGTATTTTTGGAGATTCAAAAAACATAAAAGTATCGAATTTTATAGATTCAATTCCTATGAAATTTTTGAGAATACACCTTAATCTGAACGCATATAATTGTGACTTTTCAAGTACTTTACTAAAAACTAAACCGAATTTTGTCTTGCCTGTCCCCCATAAACCTGAGTTAACATTCAACAGCGACGCTTTAAAAAATATCAAACGCTTAGATAAATATAATCTTACCTATAAATACAATGAACCCATATCCATTGTTATTCATTTGTTTCATAACATGTGGGGTGAAATAAATAAATATCGTTACCCCATTGATTATGAATTATTTGAAAACACTTGTACTAAAATGAAGGAAAAGGACCAACTGCTTACCCTAATCGTGAATAATGAAAATGGGACATTACAAGGGGGCGCAATATTTTTAATTTCCCCACTTAGACTCCACTATATTTGTGCTGCACCAACTGAAGCGGGCAAAAAAATAGGCGTTATGCATGGAATCATTGACAAGATATGTAGAGATTTTGAAAATCACACGATAGATTTTGAAGGTTCATCTTATCCAACTGTCGCCGATTTTTATAAAAAATTTGGTGGTATAAATGAACCATACTACCGCTATGAAAACAATTTTCGATTGAAATTATGAATATTAAAGCGTGGGTAAAGTCAATGAGGCTTCGAACCATTCCACTGGCTGTTGCTGGTATATTATTGGGCACATCTCAAATAATTAGAGCTGGTCAGAACCAAGTTTCATTGTGTTTACTGGCTCTTTTTACCGCTATTTTACTTCAAATTATTTCGAATTTTGCCAATGATTATGGAGATTTTGTGAAAGGAACCGATTCTAAAGCGAATAGAACCGATCGCATGTTGGCCGCGGGACAAATTAGTCCAAATTCAATGAAGAATGCCATTCGCATTTTGTCGGTTTTTACTTTCATGTTGGGATTGTTTCTTGTTTATTATTCTTATATTAACAACCATTTAGAAAAGCAAGATTTTTTGTTGATTTTATCTGTTGGGATATTGGCAATTCTATCTGCTATTTTTTATACAATTGGAAAAAGGGCTTATGGCTATTTGGGTTTGGGGGATATTTTTGTCTTTTTGTTTTTTGGGATAGTTCCTGTTTGGGGATTGCATCTGCTTTCAAACACACATTTTGATTTTGTTTCGCTCATTTCTAGTATTGGGTTAGGACTACTTTGTGTAGGGGTGCTCAATACAAATAATTATAGAGATATTCATACTGACTCCTTAAATAATAAAATCACAATTGCCGTAAAACTTGGGAAGAGAAAAACACAAATTTATCAAATTATGCTCATTACCATTGGAGCAATTCTTGTTTTTTTCTCGGAATTACTATATTTCAATAACAACTTGGAAACCCCAACGGAATATGCTTTATTGATTTTTTATTTCCCAGCTATATATTTATTATCAAATCATTTAGTTCATTTTATAAAATATGAACCAGGCATGCGACCAGAATTGAATAATGAATTAAAAAAACTCTCTTTAACTATATTGGTTACTGTTGTAATTCACTTGATAATGGGAATTTTTATTTAAACATAAAAACATGCATTTTTCTTTTACGAAACATTTATTTGAATTCAAAAAACCGGCAAAAACTTCAAGAGGGGCATATAATAGTAAATACACTTGGATATTAAAATTACACACTGAACAAGGTGACTTTGAAGGTGAAATTTCACCCTTATTTGATTTAAGTATTGACGGAGATTGCGATTTTGACTCTGAACTGCGTGTTATTACAGAAAAAAATTACAATTCAAATAGTCTAATTGAACTAATACACGAATGGCAAAACTTACCTACGTTAAGATTTGGTTTAAGTTCAATCATTTATAAAATGAAAAAACCATTGCCGACCCCATTTATTGAAAAGAAACAAGGAATATTGATTAATGGTTTGGTCTGGATGAATGATATAGATGCCATGTTTGAAGAAGCATTATCAAAAATCGAATCTGGGTTTAATTGCATTAAATTCAAGGTAGGCGCATTGGATTTTGATTCGGAATGTAGGTTGTTAGAAAAAATTAGATCCTTATATTCACCTAATAAAATACAAATCCGTTTGGATGCAAATGGTGCATTTGAAGTTGATGATAGTTTAATTAAAATGAAAGAGTTAGCCAAGTTTGACATTCATTCCATAGAACAGCCCATTGCCGCCAATCAAATTGATGCAATGGAAGAACTCTGTTGTAAGAGTAAATTAAAAATTGCCCTGGACGAGGAACTAATTAGATTACCACCTTCAGAAATAAGCAAAACACTTTTAAAAATTAAACCTGCATATTTAATCTTAAAACCAACTTTGTTGGGTGGTTTTGACCGTTGCGACGAAATAATCAGATTTGCAGAAAACAACAACATTGGTTGGTGGTGTACAAGTGCATTAGAAAGCAATAAAGGTTTGTTTGACATTGCGAATTGGGTTTCAAAATATGATCAATCTTATGATTTTCACCAAGGTCTAGGCACTGGATTGCTATACAAAGAAAATTTCAATGAAAGAACAGTAATTGAAAAGGGAGTATTGTATGCCAGTTGATAAGGACTATAATTCATTTATTAGAGGGCAACTTCCTAGTAGCATATATGTTGAATTAATTGAATCTTTGGATAAACAACCTTTAACTTCAATAAGAGTTAATCCTAAAAAAAAGGCCAAAATAAAAATCCCTACCGAAGGTTTAAATCACACGGATTTTGGATTTGTTTTGCCTTATAGACCTAGGTTTATAGCCGACCCAGCCTTCCACAGTGGACTCTATTATGTTCAAGAATCTAATTCTATGTGGATTGGTGAAATTGTTAAAAACTTAATAAAGACACTACCAGAGGGGGTTGTGGTTTTGGATTTGTGTGCCGCTCCAGGAGGAAAAAGTACACATATATCAAGTATTCTTGGTCCAACAGACTTATTGGTAGCCAATGAAATAATTTCTTCAAGGAATTCAATATTATTCGAAAATTTATGCAAATGGGGAGTTGGAAATTTCATTATAACTAAAGCAGATGCAAAAGATATTGGTCAAAACAAAGGACTTTTTGATATCATTGTTTGCGACGTACCTTGTTCTGGAGAGGGTTTATTCAGAAAAGACAGTAATTCTAAAAATGAATGGTCGCCCGAAAATGTGAATTTATGCAGTTTAAGACAACAAAGAATCTTACACGATATATGGAATTCATTAAAACCTGGTGGTTATTTAATTTACAGTACTTGTACATACAATACCCTTGAAAATGAAGACAATGTAAAAAAATTTGTACATGACTTCGGTGCAGAACTAATTGAATTAGATATATTTAAAAATAGTGATTTATATAGTCTAGACTCAAAGATGTACCGTTGTCTTCCTTTTCTAACAAAAGGTGAGGGTCTATTTTTTGCTGTAATGCAGAAACCACAGGATAAAATTGAGGCGAATAAAAAAAACAATAGGCCAGGAAGAATCGAATTTTCAAGCTTTAAATTTGACGATCAGGTATTAACCGTAATCAAATCTAAATCTGAAAACTATTTTTTAAATCCTAAAGGCTGGATTGATGTAAATTCATCGATTTTAAATAGTCTGCCCAACGTTATTCACTATGGAACTCCAATAGGTCCAGAGTATCATGGACAACATAAATTTCACCCTGCTTTTGCGTTACATTGTTCAGAAAATAAGCCATTCCCAACTATTGAAATTCCCTTAGAATTGACATCGAAATATTTTAGAAAAGAATTTATGAATGAAGTAATTGCGACTAAAGGGACGGTGGGTCTAAAATGGAATAACTACAATATTGGTACAGCGAATTCTATTAAAAATGGATTAAATAATTTATGGCCAAGTGAATGGCGTGTTAGAGACACCATAATTGCGGAAAGCATTATAGAACAGCAGGATATTTAAAGGTCTTCCATTTGAAGGCTTTCAATTTTGTATCTTTGTAATGTGATTAAATATAATCGGTTTCAATTGGCAAATGGGATTAAAGTTATTCATTCCTTTGATTCTACAATTTCCACAGTAGTACTAAACGCATTATACAACGTAGGCGCAAGAGATGAAAGAGAAAACTGTACGGGATTTGCGCACTTATTTGAGCATTTAATGTTTGCTGGAAGTAAGAATGTTTTATCCTTTGATCAAGAAATTGAAAAAGCTGGTGGTCAAAATAATGCATTCACGAACAATGAATTTACAAACTATTATATTTCAGTTCCAATTGAAAATGTAGAAACTGCCTTTTGGTTAGAAAGCGACAGATTACTCGCATTGAATATCAATGAAGAATCTCTTAATATTCAAAGGGGCGTAGTGATCGAGGAGTTTAAACAAAGATGTTTTAATGCACCCTTTGGTCAACTCTGGCACCATGTAAGAGAATTGTTATATACAAAAAGCCCATATCGTTGGCCTACAATTGGCAAAAACATTGAACACATTGAAAATGCAACGCTAAACGATGTTCAAAATTTTTATGATGGTTTTTATATACCTCAAAACCTTACCATATCAATTGTTGGAAACATTGCTATAGAAGAAACCAAGCTATTAACTGATAAATGGTTTGGTTCAATATTTAAAACAGGCCTTCCCAATCCTAACAATTATGTTACCGACGAAAATTCAAACGATGTAAACCGATTAAATACTACCGATTTATCACCGAATCCAGCTGTGTTTTTATTGTGGAAAGGCCCAAGTATTAAAGAAAATCAGTCTTTATCTCTGGATATTTTTTCAGACATGTTGGGTGGTTCTGAAGTTTCTGATTTAACCGAGAGAATGGTAAAAGAATTAAAGCTTTGCAACGCTGCAGAATGTTTTTACTTAAGGGGTTTAGATGAAGGGATTTTTGTTCTTTATGGTATTTTAAATGAAGGTATAAATCAGGATATGGTTGAAAGAGAATTGCTAAATACGTTAAATCAATTCATTGAAAAAAGAGAGCATAATCATTTTGTATTTGAGAGTACCAAAAACAAAGTGTACTCGGCCCTAAAGTTTGATCACATAAACCCTATTAATTTGGCTCAAAAATTGGCATACTGGGAGAATCTCAATAAGCCTGATGAAATCAACAATGAGGCCAATGAAATTCAGAATTTGAATTTATCTGAAGTTTTAAAAACTGCAAAATCAACGTTTGATCCAAAAAATATGTCTGTATTATATTACTCTCCAATAAATGATTGATTCACACAGAAATTTCGCCCCAGATATTCGTAAAATTTCTCAATTTGCGGTACCAGATATAGATTGGAAAATTAATCAAAACGGACAAAGCTATTACCATCATTATACTCCTGAAATTGGAGTGGTAATAATGGTACTTTGGTTTCCCAAAGGAATTATTAATCAAAATAAAAACTTTCAATGTACTGCTAGTTTTGAAATGTTATTTTCTGGTAGTGAAACCAAAACAGAAAAAGAAATTATCGGTTACATTGACCATTTGGGTGCTTCCATTTCTACTGAAAGCTCGGTACTTACTTCAAGTATTACCATTCGATCAACAACAGAAAAGGCAAAAATGGTCCTAAAATGGATTATTGACAATATAAACGACGCAACGTACCCCCAGGATGAATTCCTTAATTATTTACCTGTTAAAAAGGCATCTATTGAAAGAAAGATGCAATCCCCTAATTATTGGGCAGATAGAATTGCAAAAGAAAACTACTATGGGAAAAATAACATTTTAGGTACATTTGGAGATATTGCGGATTTATCACAACTAACCCGTGAAGATTTAAACCAATTCAAACAACAACATATTCGCTTGTTAGAGTCGATGTTTTTAATATCTGGAGATTGTGACGAATCCCTTTTAAATGATTTACTGGCTATACAATACACTGAAAATAATCACTCAACATTCAAAATTGAAACGCCGTTAACCGCATTAAATACAGAAATCCCTGAGTCTACTTTGGTTCATTCTATGGAAAATGTAAGTCAAGCGAGCATGTGTTTACTTAAGCACCTTCCACCTGTGGAAGAAGAAGAAATCCATAAACTCACTTTGTTAAATCTTGTTTTAGGGGGATATTTTGGTAGTAGACTTATGCAAGAGCTTCGAGAAAAAAGAGGTTTAACCTACGGAATAAATTCACATTTCCGACCGGCATTGAATGGACGAACCTGGATTATTTCTGGGGAAATGAATAGCGAAAATGCCACACTGGCACTAAGTCTTACATTCGAAATAATGGAAACACTTACTAATCAATTAATTAGCAATGATGAGCTAGAAAAAGCAAAGTCCTATTTCAGTGGTCAATTTAGAGCTGGTTTTGATGGACCTTTTTCAAACATGCACAAGTGTCAACATTTAATATTAAGAGATCACACTAAAAACTACTTTAAAAATACACTTACACATATATGGAATATTACACCAGAAGATGTTTTAATTACAGCAAAAAGTGTATTCCAAAAAAATACGTTTATTAAAGTAATAGCTGGCAATATTTCTTAATGCAATGTTTAGATAAAATACTATTACTTTTTATCCTTTTCTATTCCTATGAAAAGGTTTCTGCAAAAATCCCTCAAATCAATCTAAAGTCTTACTTTGCCTTTTCTAGTTATACATTCGATTCCAGTGTAAACCAAACATATGGAACCATTAATAAAGCCGTTTTAACTAAAAATCGCACAGGAATAGCCAACAACGCCTATCACTTTGACGGTAAGGCATACATTCAGTTTTCGGCTGCAAACGTAATATACAACCAATACTCCTATTCTGTATGGTGTAAACCGACTAAAGTATTCACCAAAAATAGTCTTAGCTCATTACTTGAAATTGGTAAAAGTGTGAATTACATTGGACAAACTGCAGGATTAATGGAAAATTATTTAGGTCTACTTAATGGATGCTCTGCTGGCGGCTACAATAAGATTACCCTACATTTTAATGTAAACAGCAAAACAAATATCACTATAAATGAGTGGGTTCACATTAAAAGTGTTAGAGATTCTCACGGCATTAAATTATCTCTCAACGCCAATTTAATTGATAGTCAAGGAGTAACCTATAAAATAATTACAAATTATGGAAGTAAAGTAAAAACAGTTATTGAATGTAGAAGCGATTATTCACAACACTTTATCGGAGACATCGACGAAATTCTCATTTATAACAGAGTTCTAACATCTTGTGAAATTTTGAATCTCTTTAAATTTGGCAATAAACTATTGCCCAGAATAAGGTTCACATCAATAAAGTATATATGGCCAAAGTAACGAACCAATTAACTTTTGACCTAAAAACAAACAACACATATTGCAATTCTCCCGGGATTTGGAAAATCTACGGCCGTAATAATTCAGCAAATTCATCTCAACTAATTAATCCAATAACAGGTCCTATTACCAATTCATTAAATATTTTAGCACCAAACAAAAAAAATTGGGAAATCTTTATTGCTATGGTCTATGACTGTCGTTGTATGAATTCAAGTATTTCGAATAAAGTGTTTACAGATGACCAAGCACCATCATATCTAGAGCCTGACATATTATCCGTAAATTTAGGAAGGTCAAAAGTTATCATGAGATCGCAGTATTCACGAGAAACCGATCTTATGGGATACCTTTTAATTAAAGTTAATCCTATAAACAGGGTCAAAGAATTGATTGGTGAAAAAATTGTACTTTTCTATTCTTATGCCAGTCTAAAATTTAACGGTAAATCAAACCCACATATATTTGCCATTGCAGGATTCGACAATTGTCCAAACGGTGCCAGATTATCCAACTTGCAATCCCCTATATTGTTTTCGATAAAACCATTGCTCGATTATACGTGTACAAAAAAAATCAGGTTTAATTCGGCGACATATGTTGGTTACGCTGCAGACGCTTACGACGGTTACATACTAGACAAAAAAAATACGCCTCTTTCCTTTTATAGAATTTCTCAAGATTTTACCAGTCAAGAGTTTAAAATACTTTACCTAAATATAGAATTCATTATATTAATTAGGGCCTCCAAGTCTATTAGTACTCTTGCTTCGACGTCAAATAAGCTCGAACTAAGGCTTTCAGATTTTTATAGAGGTTCAATTCCACCCAATGAGCACCATGTTTCATTGGAAAATGAGCTCAATATAAATTTTGAATGTTCTATTGTCCCTGGAAGGGATGGCTTGTTGCAATACGGAGACCAAAATCTATCGTCTTGGCGTTATGCCTTTGCTATTTCACGTGAAACAATCACAACCAATTTAACACATCATTTATCAAACATATCACTTAAAACCACAAATCTCAGTCTAATCCGTTATAATTCTTGCAATGAAATAGCCGATTCAAGCTACACTGCTTCCAACTTCTATCACCGTAACAACGAGAAGCGAATTAATGGGAATGACTACAGAAACTGGATGGAACGATCATTTAACATTGATTATATGCCTCAAAAAAACACTGTTTCTAGATGGCAGCAAACTGGATACCTGCCGTTAAACTTTTTCGATCATACCTTTTTCGGGTATTTAGATCTGGGTATTAAAGCAGAAACCATGGATGCCAATAAAACCAATCTTCATTGGCCTTATTCAAATATCATTAGAATCGATCTGGGTTATAATTCATCAGAAAAACTCACTCAACTAATTACTAATACTTTTACTCCAAATGGAATTTAATATGAAAATTAGCATATCACTACTATCAATTAAAATGGATAGATCGACAATAAGCATTTACATAAAATATGGAGATTTAATCTTTAATGGCTATGTTTTCTCTAGAAGGGAAGAAAAATACAGCGACGAACAATTAGCTTCTAGGAATTACAACAGTATAATTGAAGAAAAATACAGGGGAAAAACACAAATGGATTTGACACAGATTCAATATTACAATGAGTATACAAATACAATTTAACGGAAAGGCTAAATTTTTAGATGGAGAATCCAGAAAGAAAATTCGATCAATATTGGTTTCACACGCAACCAAAAATCGTTTTGACATTTCCTCCC
>CAMAQS010000033.1 GCA_945860565.1 Chitinophaga pinensis
TAGCATCAACAACCAAGTAATCATCAATCCAAACCCAATTGCGAACATCAGCATCGCAGACAGTGTACAGTGTTTTACTGGCAATCAGTTCAACATCCAAACCAGCAGCGTATCGAATACAAGCAATGCAAGTTTGAGTTATAGCTGGAGCTTGGGAGATACAACAACCTCCACCCAAGAAGATCCAACCAAAAGTTATGCGGTTTATGGAGACAGAGACATTGTATTGACGGTAGAGAACATCCATGGATGTCAAGACACGGCGTATTCAAACATCGTGGTTCATGCTATGCCGGTGGTTAACTACAGCATCAACGATGCAGGGCAATGCCAAAACAACAACATCTACAAATTTGATGATCTTTCAACTGTCCCATCAGGTGAAGGTTCATTGACTAGAAAATGGTATTTAGGTGATGCAACAACAGACACCTCAATGAATATTGTTAAACATTACAATTTAGTAAGCACCCCTACTGTAAAATTGGTAGCATTTACTTCGCTTGGTTGTATTGATTCAGTAAGTAAATCTATAGAAATCATTAAAATCCCTTCAACTGAATATACAAAACTCAATCCAGATTCTTGTTTGAACACATTTGTTACATTAAGAGCTAGAGACAATGACGTAGCAAAACCATATAGAGTATATTGGACGTTCTCTGATACAACTACGAGCTCGGATTCAATTGTGGCAAAGAAATTTGATTTCCCTGGCACCAAACAAATCCAATTGGCTCTTGAGAATGTGAGAGGTTGTTTCGATACTTTGAATGTTTCAATTAATCTTTATACAAATCCCTATGCGAATTTCGCAATTTTAGATTCGGGTATTTGCATAAATGTAAACGAGTTTAAGTTTAAAGATTCTACAATAGTGAACAATGGAAGTTTGACACAATTGATTTGGAATTACGGTGATTTGTCGGTTGATACTCTATCAACTTTTACAACTTCACATAGATATTCAGATACAGGAACGTATACTGTTAAACTTAGAGTTACGAATACTTTGGGCTGTGGTGATACCATTACTTATCCTGTAACGGTTTATCCAATGCCACAATCTGAGTTTACAATCGTTGATAGTTTACAGTGTTTTACAAACAACCAATTCCAATTGGTAAATCATAGTTTATCACATTCACCAATATCAACTTTAAGTTATGATTGGTCATTTGGGGATACTACATCATCTGCTATGTCTCAACCATCTAAAACTTACATGAGTGATGGTCAGAGGGATATATCATTGATTGTTACCAATGTTCACAACTGTAAAGATACCTTTAATTCAAAATTACAGGTATATTCTCAACCAGTTCCAAACTTTACAATTAATGATTTTGATCAATGTGAAAACAATAATTTATATGAATTTAGAGACTCTTCTTTTGTTAAAGCGGGTGGAGGATATGTTTATTTAAATTGGTCAATTGGTTTAGGGTTAACAGATACGAACAGTGTTGTTGAGCACAGATACAATAAAGCCGCAATTCATACGATTAAATTGGTAAATACAACATCTTATGGTTGTATGGATTCAATTCAAAAGAGTATTGAACTGTATGCAAAACCAACTGGATTGTATATCAAGCTTAATTCAGATTCTTGTTTAAATAATCCATCAGAATACAAAGTGGTTGATTTGAATTCTTCAACAATGACATCGGTATTATGGAGATTCTCGGATTCTACCTCTTTTACGGACTCAATCATTAGCCATAAATATAATTATCCAGGTGAAAAAACAATTGATTTGTACGTAGAGAATGACAAACATTGTTTTGATACACTTCAACATAAGGTAAGGATTTATGCTAATCCAATTGCCAAATATGGACAAAACAGCCAGTCGTTGTGTATTAATGGAAATGAATTTAGTTTTAGGGATTCTTCTACAGCAATGAATGGCAGCATGACCAAATACATTTGGAATTACGGCAATGGGTCTTCAGAAGTCGCATCTCAAAATTCTGATTATGTTTATCCAGATACTGGAAACTATTCAGTGAGATTATTTGTTGAAAATTCATTGGGTTGTGCAGATAGTATTAGAAGAAACTTAAGAGTTAGACCAAATCCAATCACTAAGTTTGGAACTGACATTAGTTTACAATGTTTACATTCGAATGAAACTATATTTACAGATTCTTCCATAAGCAATCAAGTGGACCCTGCATTTATGTATGCATGGGACTTTGGAGATACAACATATTCAACAGTAAAAAATCCAAAGAAGACTTATAAATCTCATGGAGTAAGGACAGTTAGATTGATTTCTACCAATGCTGAATTATGTCCAGATACTGCTTACCATGCTTTGGAAATTAAACCAGAGCCTAAAACCAGATTTGCTATAAATCAGCCAGCACAATGTGTCAATAACAATTCATTTACGTTTGACGATACCTCTTATATTGCTGCAGTAGGTGGTAAGTACACTGTGAAATGGAAGTTTGATGATGGAGTTACGTCAACAGATACCTTTGTCCGCAGAACACTGTTGTCTCCTGGTTTGAAATTGGTGAGATTGGTGTTAACGAGTCAATATAACTGTCAAGATTCCCTAGATAGAAATATCAGGGTTTATGATAAGCCTAAAGTTGAGATTTCATACATTTCCAAAGATTCTTGTTTGTCTACTTCTATTAGGATGAAAGCCATTAACAAGATTGGTACGGGTGTAAGAAGTGCAAGATGGGATTTCTCGGACGGAACTTCCTTAATTGGGGAAACGATTAGTAAGAAATTTGATTCTTCAGGAGTAAAAACAATCAGATTAATAGTAGAAAGTAGTACATCTTGTTACGATACTTCTACCCATAGCATTCGCATTTACAATAATCCAAAGTCTAATTTTTCACCCAATATTTTTGCAAGTTGCTTGAGTGGAAACACATTTGAGTTCTATGATTCGGCCATTGCCAATTCAGGAACCATGGCTAGTATTATATGGGACTTTAATGATGGCGTTAGAAAGACCTTGAGTCCATCTACTAAAGCTTCTCATACGTTTAAAACAGCGAGAAAATTCAATGTAAAACATATAGCCGTGAATAGTTATGGTTGTATGGATAGCTCATTGGTTGCAGTTACCGTTCATGCGAATCCAACATTGGATTTCGATATTGACAATTCTTCTCAATGTTACCGAAACAACCTTTTTTCATTGACTGACAACAGTTTAACAAATAACGGATCTAGTGCCATGACCTATTTCTGGAATTTTGGAGATAGTACCACAAGTTCAGCTAAAAATCCAACCAAGTCATATTTATTCGATGGAACAAAGTCTATAACTTTAATTGCAGCAAATACAAATGGATGTTTGGATACATTGGTAAAAGTTGTAAATGTTAGACCGCAACCAATAGTGAAATATGGGGTTAACATAGATGCTCAGTGCGTAAATAATCACTCATTCAATTTCAGAGATTCATCGGTTGTTAAATCTGGTGGTGGTACTTTGTCTCGTGTTTGGTCTTTTGGGGATGGCACAGTTTCAAGCTCAAGCAATGTGTTGGCTAAAAAATATGTCAATCCAGGAAACTATTCTGTAAAATTGACAAGTACTACAAGTTTCCAATGTTCAGATACATTGGTTAAAATAATTAAAGTATTGCCTAGGCCTATTGTGAGTTTCACTGTAAATAAGGATACTCAATGTTTTATTGGTAATTCATTCGAATTCTATAATGGAACATCCATTGCAACAGGTGGTGGAACAGTGAATTATGCATGGAATTATGGGAATAATGCTAAGTCCACTTCATCACATCCAACCTATGGTTATAGCCAATATGGAACATATAAGGTTACCTTGAAAGCAACAACACAATTTGGTTGTGTTGATAGTGCAAATCGTAATTTAACAGTTATTGCCAATCCACAAGTGAATTTTGCTTTTGTAAGTGCATCTAAGCAATGTAATAGCATTGATACTTTCCAGTTTACAAATCAAACTTCTGCCTTAAATGGTAGGGGATTGACGTATGTTTGGAATTTTGGTGACGGTACAAGATCTACGTTAACTTCTGCGAAGAAGAGTTATCAGAATGCTGGTTTGTATAATGTTAAATTGATTAGTACCAACTCTTATGGTTGTAAAGACAGTATAGTTAAAGTTGCTCAGGTTTATGCTGATCCAAAAGTTGATTTTGCAATTAATCAAGCTGGTCAATGTATTAACAATCAGTTATTCAATTTTACGAATAACTCAACAGTAGATTTTGGTGGTGGTTCATTGACACATGTTTGGAAATATTCTGATACCACCTTTGCGAGTACGCAGAATTCGAGTAGAACTTTTGCCAACGTAAAATCTTACAACATAAAACTGATTTCTATGAGTTCTTTAGGATGTAAGGATTCTTTGGTAAAAGTGGTTTCAGTTTATCCTAAACCAACCCCAGACTTTGACATTTCCGATGATCAACAATGTTTGCAAAATAATTTATTTAGTTTTGGAAACAATAGTAAAATTTCAACAGGTACCCTGAATTATAAGTGGGACTTTGGAGACTCTACTGGTTTGAATACTTTGTCACCTAATAAGAGTTACAGTAAATTCGGTAATTTCAATGTAAAATTGGTAGCCATTTCAAATAGAGGTTGTTTAGATTCTATCATTAAACCGGTTAGAGTATTCTCTCAACCTGTTGTTAATTTCTTGCGCTCTGATACGGCAATGTGTATTTATCGCAATCAGTACATTTTCAGTAGCACAACAACCAATGGCGATGCTTCAACAGTTAAATATCGTTGGTCATACACTGACGCAACTTCAGATACTGGAGTTTCTGTAAAGAAATCATTTGCTAATTCAGGCTATTATTTGGTTAAATTAATTGCTACTTCTGCAAATGCTTGTAGAGATAGTTCGTCTAAGATTGTAAGAATTTTCCCACAACCATTGGCGTCATTCAAAGTATTACAGAGCAATCAATGTTTAACAAACAATTCATACAGTGCTACCAATGCTTCGAGTATCGCTACTCAAGGAGGTACTTTGTCTTACACATGGAATTTTGGAGCTGGAAGCAATCAGACTGTAACAAATCCATCTTGGAATTACACCGCGGCAGACACTTATACTGTAGCCTTGTTTGTTAGAAGTAGTTTGGGATGTTTAGATAGTTTGAAAAAAGACGTAGTGGTATATCCTCAGCCATCTGTGAAATTTGCAGTAAGCGATACGCAACAGTGTTTGAAAGCCAACACGTTTATATTTACCAATCAATCTTCTGTTCAATATGGGTCACTTTCTTATCAATGGTCATTTGGTGATGGACAATTGGCTGTAGGACAAAATCCACAAATTGGATATAATACAGACGGCCAGTATAAGGTTCGATTGATCACACGCACCAATTTTGGCTGTAATGATTCTGCATTTAGAACATTAAATGTTTATCCTGATCCAACCGCTGGCTTTAACGTAAATTCTTTGGCACAGTGTGCCAACGTGAATAAGTTTGATTTTACAAATACTACAACTGTAAAATCAGGAACGTTGGCTTACAACTGGAATTTTGGGGATTCGAGAACTTCTACGGTATTAAGTCCTTCCAACAAATACAACTTGTTTGGTACTTATAATGTAAAATTAAATGTTTCAACAAATAGAGGATGTAAGGATTCTGTGGTTCGCAGTGTGAGAGTTAATCCTAATCCAATTGCTAATTTTGAGGTAAATGATTCGGTTCAATGTCTAAACGGTAACGATTATATTTTCACGAATAAATCAAGTATTTTGGATGGTAAATTGACTTCTTTCTGGGAGTTTGGTGATGCAATATTCCAAAGTGCAGAGATCGGAAGACATACATATAAAACTTCTAAGAAATATAAGGTTAGGTTAATTACCAGTTCAGCATTCTTATGTAGAGATACCTTTGATCAAGAGATTAGGGTGACCAATCAACCAATAGTGAACTTTGCTTTGAATACCAATGGAATGTGTGAAAGAGGAAATTTAATTCAAGCAACCAACCAGTCCACTTTAAATGGTCCAGAATTGGTTAATTATGTTTGGAAATCCACTGATGGATACAACACCACCAATGCCAGCTTTAGCAGAAGCTTTGCAGAAAATGGTTTGTATGAGTTGGAATTAATTGGAGTTAGTTCAGAAGGTTGTTCCGATTCTATGACTAAAAACATCAACATCTATCCTCAAGGATTATCTAAAATGGTTGTATTCGATACCATTGAGTGTTTAAGAGGAAATAAGTTTAATTTTGGTAATGATTCTAGAGTAGAAAGTTCCAAATTCGCAATTATGTCATGGAATTTTGGAGATGGATTGATTGACTCCGTCTTTAATTCTGCGCCTGTAACTTATGAATATGGAGACACTGGTTTATTTAGGGTTGAGCTAATTTCAACTACTACTGAAAGTTGTCAAGATACCAGCTTTGGATTTGTACGCGTGGTAGAAATGCCAGAAGCGGTTATAGCGCAAAGTAGCTTGTCGTACTGTTTCAATGATCAGCAGTTTGAATTCTACGACATCACATCCACCAAAACAAACAGTAACAACGAATGGTACATAGACAAGCAGTCTTTCAATGATATTGACACATTGCCTTATTTATTTACTAAACCTGGCAAATACAATATTCTTTTAATTCGTAAAACAATAAACGGTTGCTCAGATACATCAAGTTCACTGGCAATTGTTAATGCAATACCAGATGCGCGTATTTCTGTAAATATTAATGAACAATGTCTTGAAATAAATAGTTTTGAATTCAAAAACATTTCCAACTCATTCAGTAATCCCGATGAATTCTGGAATTTTGGTGACGGTGCACTTGGTACAGGTTCGGAAATAGTGCAAAATTATTCTGCTGCTGGAAGTTACAAAGTAACCCTTGAAGTAGAAAATGATTCTGCGTGTGTTGACATCGATACTATGATTGTAACGGTATTCCCTACACCTTTAGCCGCCATTACAGCTCCTGGAGTATGTGTTAATTACCTTAGTGACATTCAATCAAATGCAAGTATTGAATCTGGTGTAATTGACAAATACCAATGGAATTTGGGTGATGGTAAAAACTCAGCAGATAGTTTACCAAATCATACTTACAGAAAACCAGGTAAGTATTATATTTCTTTGGCAATGACTTCTGACAAAGGATGTTTTGCACGTGTTAAAGATTCGACAAACATATTCGCAAATCCGATAGCTGGAATTTCAGTATTAACTCCACGACCAACAATTTTAGAAAGTTCTATTTCATTCCAAGATTCTAGCGAAAATGCAGCGGAATATGAGTGGGACTTCGGGGATGGTTCAGATTTAGAATTTGCTTTCGATCCAATTCACGAGTATGCTGACTCAGGTGATTATTTAGTTCAATTGGTGGTAAAATCTAATGACGGATGTTACGATACTACTTTCCGTCAAGTAAGAGTTTGGCCTGATTACAACTTGTTGTTACCTACTGCATTCTCACCGAATGGAGACAATACAAATGATGTCTACTACCTAAGAGGTCGCCATCATGCTGTAAAATCCGTAAAATGGCAAATTTATACAGGTGAAGGGATCAAGGTCTTTGAGTCAGATAAAATTAATGATGGTTGGAATGGTTTGTTATTCAATACAGGTGAACCAGTTCCAGCAGGAGACTACCAATTGGTAGTTGTAATTAAAGATGTGTTTGGAGAACAAACTCAGTTTAACGAAAAAATAAGTGTAATTAGATGATCAGTAATATATTAATAAGAGGCATGAAATATTTTCCACTTATCGTGTTTGGTTTTATTGGACAGACGTTGTTTGGATCTAATCCGGTTTTGTCTGTATCCACAGTGAAACATGCTACATGTCACGGTGATAAAAATGGTTCAGTTACTCTTTCTGCAACTGGCGGTCAGGCCGGATACACATTCACATTGAATGGGGTATCCAACGGTACCGGAACATTCAATTCATTAGGCGCAGGTAGTTATATGGCGTATGTTAGGGATCAAAATGATTCTGCGGATTCAATAGCAGTTCAAATTTTAAACCCTGCTAATATTTCGGCAACTATTTCAATAACTAAACCAACATGTGAGTATACTCAAGATGGATCCATGAGCGCCTCTGCAACTGGTGGACGTGGTGCCAAATCCTTTTTATGGACAGACACATTGGGTTATTCTAATGCAAATGCAGTGGCAAATTTCTTGCTTCCTGGAATTTACAAATTAAGGGTAACTGATTCCGTTGGCTGTAAATTGGATTCGAATATTACTCTAATCGAGAGAATAGTTTTGAATGTGAGTATTGGCAAGACGGATATCTCCTGCAATGGTTTGTCGGATGGAAAGGCATCGGTTGTTATTTTGTCAACGGGTACTGCCTTTTCACGCTTGTGGTCTGGCCCGAATAGTTTTACATCAAGTGCGGCGCAATTAAGCAATTTGGCGCAAGGATATTATTCGGTTAAGGTTACGGAAACTGTTACTGGTTGTTCTGCATTTGCGAATTCAGTTATTGTAATGCCAACTAAACTTACAGTTGGTATTGGAAAAGTAACCAACGCTCTTTGTTTTAACTCTGCCGATGGTACAATTTCTACTAACTCTTCTGGTGGAAGATCACCCTATTCTTATACATGGTCTGGCCCAAATGGATATTTTGCGGCAACTGCAAATATTACAAATGCAAAAAGCGGTTCTTACACTGTAATTGTCACAGATTCATCAGGGTGTATTGGTTCTGCGGGCGCCAGTGTAACTCAACCAACACAGTTGTCTGTAATTCAGAGTATTACGGATTTGAAGTGTTATGGATACAGTATTGGCGAAATTGATTTGGCTACCTCTGGTGGCACAACGCCATACCAATATTCTTGGTCAAATTCCGCCACAACAAAAAAGGTAACTCAATTGGCGGCAGGTCAGTACTCAGTGACAATTTCAGATAGCAATGGTTGTTTTATTACACGTACTTATGGAATTTCAACCCCAACCGAATTGGAGCTAACCTACAACTCAGCCGACATCAAATGTTATGGGCAAAGAACAGGAAGTGTAACTCTTTTGGCGGCCGGTGGTACTTTCCCTTGGACTTATGGTGTTGTTGGACCAAATGGTTATACATCCTCAGTAGTTTCGAATAAAAACCTCTCTGCAGGTACATATAAAATCTATTTAACGGATAACAATAACTGTAAAGATTCTGAAACAGTAGTAATTACCCAGCCTAATGAATTAATTGTAACAAAATCTGCCGTGCAGCCTTCTTGTTTTGGTTTAAAGGGTTCATTTTCTATAGCTGTATCAGGTGGTACTTCGCCATTCAGTTATGAATGGTTAGACAGCAGTGGATCTTTGTATGCGGCAACTCAAAACGTAGTTTCAGTAGATATTGGGAGATATAGATATACCGTGGTAGATGCAAATCAGTGTTCACAAACTGATACTTTGGAGATTTATCAGCCCAAACCAAGGAGTTTTAAAGTAAAATCCATCCAAAGACCTATTTGTATGGACGACGCAACAGGTTCAATTTCTCTTGCAGCTTCTGGGGGAATTAAACCCTATAATTTTGAAATAAATGGTTCTACCATCCAATCAGATTCTACCTTTAATGGATTGTTGCCAAATAAGTATACCTTTAAATTGATCGATAAAAACCAATGTATTGACACCATTACAACTACTTTATTAAACAATGACACAATAAAGCCAGTTGTTATACTTAAAAATCATACTGCTTATCTGAACAACAATGGTCAAGTGAATATATCTGTAACGGATGTGAATAATGGTATAACGGACAATTGTGAAGTTAGTTCTACTTCTTTATCTAAATCTACATTTAATTGTTCTAATCTGGGTAACAATACGGTAAATGTAACTGCCTTTGATTTTAATGGTAATTCAAGTACGGTTGCAACAACAGTTACAATTTTAGATACCATAAGTCCAACTTTATCTTCGCGTTCGGTTAGTATTTATTTAAGTCCCACGGGTTTTGCTTCTTTAATACCATCAACCATGAATTCTGGTAGTTTTGATAATTGTCAGATTGATTCCTTTTTGGCAAATAAACTATCATTTTCATGTTCAGATTTAGGAACCAATGCCGTGTTATTTACTATAAAAGACCAAAGCGGAAATGCTTCCTCGTCTTTGGTAAATGTGAATGTAATTGATACCATTATTCCAACACTTAAATATAAAAACATAACGGTTTATCTAAATAGTTCGGGTTCTATTTCTATTACGCCGGCCGATGTTGACAATGGCAGTGATGACAATTGCGCGATTACAAAATATGAAATCAGCCAATCATCTTTCAATTGTAATAATATAGGGGCTAATTTTATTACATATAAAATTTACGATAAAGCGCAAAATATCAATACTCAAACTATACGAGTTACGGTTTTAGATACTTTTAAACCAGTAAGTAAGGTTATTTCTCCAACGGTTTATTTGAATCAGTATGGATTTGCTATTTTATCTGTTGCTGATGTTGATAATGGTAGTTATGATAATTGCCGTATTTCAACACGTACTATATCACAAACTGTATTTACCTGTGACGATCTTGGAAATAGTTTCATTAATTTTAATTTGGCAGACCCAAGTGGAAATACCCAAATAACCCAAATTGTAGTCATTGTAAAAGATACTATTGCTCCAAGAAATAGAGTTAGAAATACTTCTGCTTACCTAGATAAAAATGGTTCAGCTTACCTTTCTATAGCAGATGTAGACAATGGTACTTCCGATAACTGCGCGGTTTCAAAAGTAACGTTAAGCAAAGATTTATTTGTTTGCTCCGATTTAGGAAAACGGACAATTCAGTTTACGAGCTATGATAAATCTGGAAATTCTACAGTAACAAACATTGATATTAATGTTTTAGACACAGTTAAGCCCGTTTTACGCGCTTCAAACAGGGTTATTTTCTTGGATTCAACAGGAAACTTTACTGTTACACCAGCTTATTTTGATGATGGTAGTTTCGATAATTGCAAAATTACGAAACGGACCTTAACTCAATATCAATTTAGCTGTGCCGACATTGGAAATCGATTACTATTATACACAATAGAAGATACTTCTGGAAATACCTCATTGAAAGTATTGAATATTCAAGTTTATGATACTTTAACGCCCAAAATTTTCTCCCAAAATCAAACAGTTTATTTAGATACAAATGGAGTAGCTTCAATTTCTACAAATCTATTTGCAGCAAAATGTACAGACAATTGCAGTATATCAAAATTGTATTTTACAGATTCAATTTTCACATGCTCTGAGCTAGGCCAACGAAAAGTGGATTTGATAGCAATTGACCCTTCCGGAAATGCCATTGCAAAGAGTTTCATTGTAACCGTTTTAGACACAATTTCCCCCGTAATTACAACAAAACCTGTTGTTATTTACATTGATACCTCTGGAACAGCAAAATTGGCGGTAAATCAAGTACTTCAAAGCATCCGCGATAATTGCAAAATAGACCAAGCTTACTTAGATAAATACGAGTTTTTTGTTCCAGATATCGGGCAAAATTTTGTAACAGTATATGCATTTGATCCAACTGGAAATAGATCTAAAAACTATTTGGCCGAAGTAATGGTTGAAGTGGGCGATCAAGATAAAGACAGCATTCCAGACTATGTTGAAAGGGCTTTGGATTTTGATGGGGACGGCGTGCCTAACTATTTGGACAAAGATTCGGACAATGATGGAATTTTTGATGTTCTAGAAAATAGCGGTTTGATAGTTTTATTAGACTTAGACCAAGATGGTTTCGCCAATGTGTATGATTATGATACGGATGGAGATGGAATTTTAGATATTGTTGAAGTATTTGGTTTTGACCCTGATTTGAATGGTCGAATTGGACTGGGTAAGGTGGCAGTAAACAATCAAGGTATTCCTGTTTTGGCAAATAGTGGTGATGGTTATGAAGAACAGTTTACAGACAATGATATTGTACCAGATTATAAAGATGTCGATTCAGACAATGATTTAATCTCAGATAGAATTGAAAATCGTGGAAAATCAGAATTGATAGATTCAGATGGTGATTTAATTCCAAATTACAGGGATACTGATGCCGATAGTGACGGTATTAATGACATAATTGAAACAGACAAGGATTCTGACGATGATGGTTTGGGCAATTACATTGATTATGATTCTGACAATGATGGGATTCCAGATCTCATAGAAACAGCCGATGATTTCGATAATGATGGATTTGGCAATTGGCTTGATCTGGATTCGGACGATGATGGAATGTTAGATGAATTAGAAGGAGATGTTGACTCCGATAACGACGGATCAGGCAACTGGTTGGATGATGATGCGGATAACGACGGCATCATTGATCGAATTGAAGGAACTGTTGATACCGATAGCGACGGCAAACCCGATTTCTTGGATAGAGATAGTGACAATGACTTAATTCTAGATATTGATGAAGCCTTGCCTTTTGCGTTTGGAGAGCCAGCAGATTCTGACGGTGATGGTATTTTTGATTACAAAGATTTAGATTCAGACAATGATGGGATTTCAGATTATAGCGAAGGCTTCCCCAATATTCCTGATACTGATATAGACGGTATCCCAGATTATAGAGATACCGACAGTGACAACGACGGTGTATTGGATTTCCAAGAATCAATTAAAGACACAGACAACGATGGTTTAATTGATGCAATTGACCCAGATAGTGACAACGATGGAATTCTTGATTTTGTAGAATCTTATTCAGATCTTGATGGCGATGGAGTTCCGAATAGCCTTGATCTAGATTCTGACAACGATGGTATCAATGACTTGAAAGAAGCTGGAGGAATTGATGAAAATGGAACGGGTATAGCAAAACAAGGTGAAGTATTGGTTGCTGTGGATACAGATAACGATGGTATATTTAATTTTATGGATATCGATTCAGATAACGACGGTATAAGTGACCTCATTGAAAGTGGTTTCGGATTTACCGACAACAATCTCGATGGACGTGTAGATGGTGTCGACACAGACTTAGACGGTATTCAAGATGAAGCCGACGGTGTGAGTGGGAGATACGGTGATTTAAACGATGGCGATGTATTAGACACAGATGGAGATGGTATCCGCGATTTCGAAGATACCGATAGCGACGATGATGGAATAGATGATTTGATTGAAACCGGAGCTGACTTTGATGAAGATGGCATTGCAAACTTTATAGATGATGATTCTGACAATGACGAAATTCCTGACGTCATTGAAACGGATGCAGATTTCGATAATGATGGAAAAGGAAACTTTATTGATTTGGATAGTGATGGCGACGGCATTGAGGACTTGATTGAAACAGATTTTGATTATGATTTAGACGGGGCAGCAAATTACCTAGACTTAGACAGCGATGGAGACGAAATGTCCGATGCAAGTGAAGGAGTTTCAGATAAGGAAAAGAATACATTTAAGGATTTTGTAGATCCGCAATTATTTGTACCTGAAATCTTTACACCCAATAACGACGGAACAAACGACTTGTTGTTCATAAAAGGTTTAATTAACTATCCAAATGCTTCCATAACAGTATTTAATCAATGGGGAATGATTGTTTATGATAGCAAAGGCCCTTATAAAAATACTTGGAACGGTTGCAACACAGAAGGCAAAAACTTCACGAAAGACGTTGTATTGCCAGAAGGTATTTATTTCTATATTGTTCATCACAATCGCAGTGATGCACCTCAGTTTAACAAAGCTCCAATTAAAGGAAATGTGTATATTAAACCTTAATACATGATGAAATTAGCAAATTTAAAAACAATCATTCTCACTGCATTTATTGTTCTAACCCATTTTGGCTATGGACAACAAGCTGCGTTGAATGCACAATATGATATGATTTCAAGTATCCAGAATCCCGCTTACAATGGGATTGGTAGGTCACTTAGAGTCGATGCTTTATCGAGAAATCAATGGTCGAATTTTCCGGGTACACCTAAATATACGGCACTCGCATTTCAATCTCCATTGAGTAGAGACTTTGCAATTGGAGCCAATTTTCAAACATTGGCAGTAGGTAAATTCACTTCGGCTCCACCATTGTCTATGACAAGTGCTGCGGCTGATATTGCTTATCATACTCAACTAAACAAAAATCTATTTATGTCAGTAGGTTTGCGTTTGGGCGTTTTCAATTTTAGTATGCGTATTACTCAACTTATTGCAGATGTTCCTTCCGATGTTGCTCAAGTTGGTAACGATTACAATTTTATTTCTCCAACTGTTGGTGGAGGGATTATGGCGTATGGCAAACAATACTTTATTGGTGTTTCTTTGCCACAGTTTGCCGTTATTCCTAGCAATATTGTAGATAACGTAAATCTTGGTTACAATGCACGCAGTTTTTACATGTTGAATGCTGGATTTGTTCAACCTTTAAACAAGATTTTTAGTTTAAAAACTACGATTCAAACCAGAATGTACGAAGGACTACCATTGTTGTTGGATGCAAACATTTATATGTTGTACAAAGATTTATTTACAATGGGATACGGTTATAGAAGCACAAATGCACATGCAATTATGGCTTTACTTCGTGTGAATGAACATTTTAAAATAATGTATGCGTATGAATTTGGGAAAGTTTATGACAATAAAACCCAGTTTAACTCCAATGAATTCGGATTGACTTATACATTAAATCATTCGAAGCAAAAAGTAATTATTTCACCAAGACACTATTAATTTATGTTAAAACCAGAATATATATTTCTTTGGATTTTATTTCATCTCAGTGCGGTTGAATTACCCAAATCGATTTCAAAACGCGGTAAACCTTCACTCGCTGCAACTGAATTTGTTCAAAAATATCAGTATAAATCAGCAATTGAAACTTATGGAGAATTGGCCGATATTAAATCTGCTACAGAAATGCGTTCTTTGGCTATGGCATTTGCTGAAATGGGATATAATGATACTGCATATAAAGTATTTCAAGCACTGAATAAAAAATACCCTGATAGTTTCGCAGCTATTGATCAATTACAATCCTTTTTCATTGCAAGGAGACTTGGTAAATACAGTATTTCTGACAGCTTAGCGAGCATTGTGAAATCAGGTGACTTTAGTGCAAGTCCGGTTATAAGTCAACCACAACCCGATTTCCTAGAAAATGGCAATCGATTGAATGAAAGAATGGGTTTGCCAGAACTGAAAAAATTTGAATCTACCTTAGATCAATATTTACCCGTTTTCGATTCTAAAAATGGAACCTATTATTATCACGAAAGGAAACCTGTATATTCTGGTCTTTTGAATTCTAATTCTGAATTAGACGGTATGGCTTATGGTAAAATTCTAAAGGCTACCGACTGGTTCGACTCATTGAGTGTTAAAGGCAAAATTGAATCCAACCAAATACTTAATCGTCACTTTGAATTATCCTTTATTGATTCTTTTGGCAATAAGTACATTACTACTGGTCACAAATTGGTAAATGATCAAGACAAATATCTATTGGATGTATTCCGTTATTATTACAGTAGAAAGGCCGGGAAATATGTCTTGGAACCTATAGGGTTTGATAAGTGGCTCTACAATGTTTCGTCGTTGTCTATGAATGAATCTCAAACCAAAGCCATCTTTTGTAGCGACATGGACGGTACAATTGGTAAAGCAGATGTCTTTACTGCCGATGTTGCTTGGAATTCAGATGGAAAACCTACCGTAAGCAATTACACAGCTTTGGGTGAAGCTGCAAATAGTATTTTATCAGAGTCTGATCCTATTTTTATTACTGATGATATTGTCGCTTTTGCAACAGAAGGACACACAGGCTACGGAGGTACAGACATCTATTTTTATAGTATCGAAAAGGCAAAGTTGTTGAATGCGGGCAAAATGGTTAATTCTACTGGAAATGAATATTCACCGAAAATAATTAATGATAGGTTTTATTTTAGTAGCAATAAAATAAATAACCGTTACCGCATTTATTCAACCAATTTGCCGGTTACTTTAATAGAATCCATTTTATATGAAACACCAGAAGAAATTGACACAACACAAATAGTTGAAGAACCGGTTATTGTTGAAGCACAAATTGTCAAAAATCAAACCATGCAAGAAATGATGGATAATTTGAGCGTCTCAGAACCAATGAAATATGATTACGCCAAAAGATTGAGTTTTGTCTTATTGCCTGACTCTGTGCGCAAACAAATGATAGATTCTGTAAATGATCAATCTGATTATGGATTCTTCCAATTTGTGACCTTGTTGCATCCACAAGCGGATATGTTAATTGAAAAAGAATTTGAATCTGAATTGAATTTAGTGGGCGCTTTATTAAGTAAAAGAAAAGATTGGGCTGTCGAAATTAGGTCTCACACGGATAGTCGCGGTAGTGCAATCAGCAATAAAAGATTATCTCAGAAAAGAGCGGACTTTGTGGTAAATTATCTCAAGAATTTAGGTGTAAACGAAAATCAACTTTTTTCTGTGGGGATGGGTGAATCATACTTAATTAACCATTGTTTAGACGATGCCCCATGCACCGATGCGGAGCACAGGAGAAATCGAAGAACTGAATTAATTATTAAACCAATTATTAAGAAATAATTTTGATATTCTTGATTGAATATCGGGTTAAACTTTCAGTCTGTCAGTGACATGCTTTTTAGTTAAAGCCCAAAATAGCAAAGATTATTTTGTGTATTACTTTCTATTTTGCAGTTATGGATTAATGAAGAGTTATAGTAATTTGTTAGGCATAATGTAAATAATACCGGCACATTCGACTCCTTTCAGTCTCTCAGTGACCTGCTTTTTTAGCTAAAACCAAATAAAGTTAAGTGTTCCGACATTTGTCTTCGCCCCCTTTTAAAGTTGAATAAATTTACGGAAATGGACGAGGCCTGAATAACTTTTGGGAAAACCCGTTATCGTTAGTCGCCCAAATAGCTGTGGCATGTTGCTCTACAGAGTATACTTCGGTTTAATATAGATGACGTGACAAACAAAAATCCATTTGAATTAAAATGAGTAAAACACAGGATTTAATTGGCCTCAATATTGTCAATTATTCCAGATGAAACAAAAAAAGGGCTAATCAAAATTGACTAGCCCTTTTATATGGTTTTTAAAATATTATTCTCCTAGTTTACAGAAGTAAACAGTGTATCCAGTTTGTACACTTCCTCTTAAAGTAACTTGAGCGGCAATGCTAGATTGTCCTTGCGCTGCGTCTTTAAGTTTATTGTAATAGGCTTCAGAAACATAAAAACAGGGTGTGAATGATGGTTTTTCTGTAAATGTAAGTTGAAGCATTTTAAAACTCAAAGGGGCATTGCATTTTTGAGCCTTACTTTTTGCGCCATTTGCACCAGGTGCTGAATTGTCCTCGTCGAACGTAATCGTAACATTTTTAACTGTTACGGTTTGATTGTTATATTGAGTTGGATTGGTGGCAAGAGAAATCCCAGGAATTGCTTCTTGATTTTTCTTTTGAGCAAAAGATGTGCCTACAGCCATTAAGGCAATTGTCAGTATAAATATTGTTTTTTTCATTTAAGTTTTTTATTAACTCACAAAGCCAAATTTAATTAAACTTGGCTTTGTGAGTTTTAAGCTTTATGGTAATAATTTCACTCTTGTTACGCGGTGCATTGATCTACTATCCGCTTTAAAAGTAATGTCTATTCGAAAATCTTGTCCGTTTGGTAGTGTATTGGCCATACGGTTATAAATGATGAAACATCCTTCATAGTCAACTGGAAAATCAAGATCTAAACTTGTCCAATTTTTTGGAGCAGAGCAACGTAATGGCGCAGGAGTTGGAGTTGGCGTTCCACTTGCAGGAGTTCCTCCACTAACAATTGGACGTGTTGGTGTGTTGTTAGTTCCAGTGGTTCCAGGAGCTGCAACTGCTTGTGTAGCACCTTGTACTACAGCGGTACCAGAATTAGAAGTAATTTTTCGAGCTGTTACACCTCGAATTACGATGGTTTTACCATTGTAACGTGATGGGTTATTGGCAAAATCAGTGGCATCTACCACCAATTGAGATTTTCCTACTGCAAAAAATCCGAAGACACTAAGAGAGAGCAATGTAAATTTTTTCATGATCAAAAATATTAGTTATAACTGTTATACAATTTCTGTGCCACATTTATTGTGGCCTCAATCGGCATCGAAAATAGTAAATAAATAATTAAATAAAAATTATTGGTTTTACTTAAAATTAGATATCTATTCAGATTTCTTTGAGTTTTTTAGATAGGACAATAAAAAATATCCCCCAAAACAAATAAACATTATAGCCATTCCAATTTGAGTTATATTGTGCCCTGGATATATCCGATTTAACATTAAAACATTCCCAAAGAAGAAGATAGCCCAGGCCATTTCACTCTTAAATTTGGTTTGAATTAGCGTTAATAATCCAATTAGAATAATAAATGTGGGATACGACAATACAATTTTGGGAATTACAATTCCTAAAGAACTAATTAACCATAAAACTCCAATTAAAAGCAACACGGCACCACCAAATAGGTAGGATTTATTTGAATAATTATTTGACATACAGCATTACGAATGTAGTTTTTTTGGGAATATGTTGTACACTTTTACTATTTTTTTTCGACAATCAATTCTTTACGTATTTCAAAAAGATGATTTTAATCATGTTTCATCAAAATAAGAGTCATTTTTTTCAATTTGTATTTCTAGCAACTTGCATGGGTGAACAATTATGTTTTTTAAGCAAGACGACAATATCAATTCTGCCATTCAGATTATAAACACCGAATTTTTGCCAATCATAGCAAAAGAGTTAAACGCGCTTTTAAGTCAAATAAATCAATCAGATTCTAACGATGTTTCTCATTTGCAGTTTTTTATGATGGTTTCTCAGTTTCAAAAAGAAATGGAGAATCTTGAAAGACTCCTTAATATAGTGCTCTTTCCGGCCATTCTTTCGCAGTTGCATGACCATAAAATGTCTCGTCCATTCAATAGCTTTAATATTTTGAGAGCCGTTCATAAGAGACAAAAAAACATCCTTAAAAAATTGCGTGAAATCTGTGATGAATATATCATGGACGAATCTTGGTCTACAGATAAAAAACAAAGTTGTTATAGTGCATTTCACTTAGAACAGGAATTTGTTCATTATTTAAATTACGTTGAATCTACGTTCATTCCATTGCTATTAGACATTAGAGAAGAAGCCAAAATATGAATTCTATAAAAACTGATACCCATTCCATTTGTTTTCATTGTGGTGCAGAAACCAGAAATCCAATTCACAAAGAAGACAAATCATTCTGTTGTAATGGTTGTTTAACTGTCTACAACATTTTAGAATCAAATAATCTTTGTCAATTTTACGATTTTAATGAAACCCCAGGTAATACCGTCGAATCTAAAAATGTAAATCACAGATTTGCTTTTCTAGAAGATGATGCAGTTTTGAATAAATTAATTCTATTTAAACAGGACAACCAAATCCACCTATCGTATTACTTACCTCAAGTACATTGTAGTTCATGTTTGTACCTCCTTGAAAATTTGTTTAAAATTCAAAATGGTGTGCTATCCAGCAAGTTGAACTTTTCCCAAAAAGAGTTAACAGTTATTTACGATTCAACAGTAACATCTGCTTTCCAAATTGCCAAAGCTTTAACACAATTGGGTTATGAACCTTACTTTAGCTTAAGTGATGTAGGGGAAACCGCTCCAAAGTCCAAAGCATCAAAACAACGCTTGTATCGATTAGGTGTTGCTGGATTTACTTTTGGTAACATTATGTTGCTTAGTTTTCCTGAATATTTCGCTTATGGAACCGATTTAGATGGTTTAAAACCTTATTTTCAATGGATTATTCTTACACTCATCGTTCCGGTGATTACATATTGTGCTTCGGAATTTTATGCATTGGCTTGGGGGGGGATAAAAGAGCGCTATCTAAATATAGATTTACCTATTGTATTGGCAATGCTCATTACATTTTTTAGAAGTATTTATGAAGTATTCACACACACTGGACCGGGTTATTTTGATTCATTAAGTGGCATTGTCTTTTTTATGTTGTTGGGAAGAATGTTGCAAGATAGAACCTATAAGAGCATCACATTCGACCGGGATTTTACATCTTATTTCCCTATTTCAACCACCATATTCAAACAAGGAAAAGAGTACTCTAAACAATTGAATGAGATTAAAGTAAACGATGAACTCATTATACACGACCGTGAAATTATTCCAGTGGATGGATTGTTGGTTGGTGGAAGAGCGGTTATAGATTACAGTTTTGTAACTGGCGAAAGCAAGTTGGTAGAATTAGATGCGGGTGGATGGGTATATGCGGGGGGACGTCAAATGGGTTCATCTATTCGCATAATGGCACAAAAAACCGTGAGTCAGAGTTATTTGGTATCCTTATGGAACAAACAAGATAAAAAAATAGGCACTCAATCTCAACCAGAAAGTAAATACGTACAAAAAGCAAGTATGTATTTTACATTGGTGTTGTTTAGTATTGCCATTTCTACGGGTATATTTTGGAGTTTTACAGACCCTACTAAGCTGTGGAACTCAGTAACGGCGGTACTGATTGTAGCTTGTCCTTGTGCCTTGTTGTTAAGTGTTACTTTTACCCATGGACATTTTTTATCCTTGTTTGCAAAAAATGGATTGTACCTGAAAGGCGCAAAATCTATGGAGAAATTTAACCAAATCAAAAGAATTGTTTTCGATAAAACAGGGACAATTACCCAAACCAACGAACCAATTATTACCTATAATGGCAGCGAATTATCTGAGTTTGAATTAGACGCTGTTGGCACGATAGCGAAGGAATCTATACATCCCAATGCACGCAATTTGTCTCGCTTTTTAAATAGAGTGCCTCTGAACATAAATGATGTAGAGAATTTTTTAAGTAGAGGCATTTCTGCACAAATTTTAGGTGTTGAAATATTAATTGGTTCTTCAGAATTTGTGGGGAATAAACCTGAAATAGAGAATATTGAGGGTTCTGGTTTGTGGGTGAAAATTAATGGAAAGGTTAGGGGTGTGTTTTTATTCAAAAGCGCCATTCGTCCAAATCTGGGTCCTGCAATCGCTGAATTAAGTTTAAAATACAAATTGTCTATGTTAAGTGGTGATAACGACACAGACCGAAGCATCATTTACAATATTTTTCCTCAAAAAACAGATTTACTCTTTGGTCAAAAACCACACGATAAAAAAGTATACGTTGAAGCCTTAGAAAGGTCAGGCTTCCCTGTTATGATGGTTGGAGATGGATTAAACGATGCTGGTGCGTTAATGGGCAGTACGGTTGGGTTAGCTGTAACCGAGGACGTCTCTTATTTTACCCCTGGATCAGATGCAATCATTTTAGGAAGTGCCTTAAATAAACTTCCCGCGTTTTTGGTATTGGCGCGAAAAATGCGAAACATAATATGGATAAGTTTTGCAATTTCCATTCTTTATAATTTGGTGGGATTGTCATTTGCCGTTCAGGGTCAATTGAATCCAATTATAGCCGCCATATTGATGCCGGCGAGTTCAATTTCAATTGCACTTGTAAGTTGGATAGGTTCCTTAATCTCTGCTAAAACTCTAGGATTAAAAATATGATTAAAATCATCTTTTGTACTGAGGTACATCATTGCAAGTCCTCTCTAATAATTGTCAATTTGAAACAATAAATTATGTCAGTAATAATTATTTTAATGGTCATGAGCATTCTGGTAGCCGCAACCTTTTTGGGGGCGTATTTATGGAGTGCAAAAACAGGCCAATTTGAAGATCCAGATGCCAATGCTTACCGCATCCTTCACGACGATAAAACAACAATAAAAGTTAAACCCCAAACATCGATAAAAAATGCAAATTGAAAAATTCTCTTACGACAATCGTCCCGTAAAATGGTTCGCTTACGCCACTATTTTTTGGGGCATTATTGGCTTTGCGGTGGGTCTGTGGATCGCTGTTGCCATTTGGTTACCTGGTCTTAATCTGAACTGGGCTCCAACAACATTTGGACGTATGCGTCCGGTACACACCAATGCCGTCATTTTCGCGTTTGTGGGAAATGGTATTTTTATGGGAGTGTACTATTCACTTCAACGACTCACCAAAGCACGAATATTTAATGATACACTAACCCGAATACACTTTTGGGGTTGGCAGTTAATTATTGTATTTGGTGCTTTAACGCTTTGGATGGGTTATTCAACAGGCAAAGAATATGCTGAATTAGAATGGCCTTTAGACATTGCCATTACCCTAATTTGGGTGGTTTTTGGTATCAATATGTTCGGTACCATTATTAAACGTAGAGAAAGTCACCTGTATGTAGCCATTTGGTTTTACATCGCAACATGGGTTAC
>CAMAQS010000034.1 GCA_945860565.1 Chitinophaga pinensis
TATGATTCAATGATTATAAAATCGGTTTTTAAACCAAATCCCCCACCCTTTTTAAAAGATACCACATTTTGTTCTTCTCCAATATTTTATAGTACCGATGCCACTTCACTCACACCAAATTGTTCTTATTTTTGGGGGGATGGCAATACAAGTCCAATAAGAACATTCACTTATTCAGGGAAATGGTACTTGGCTATAACAAATCGATGTGGAACCCGGTTTGATTCATTGTTAATTGGCAAAGATACGGTGCCTGTTAAAGTATTAAAGGACAATGAGTATTTTTGCTTGGGAGAGACTTTAAAGGTTAAAGCACCGCAACCAAATTGTACTTCTTGTATTTATGATTGGAGCAATGGTGATGACAACCCCGAAACTATTTTTCAGAATTCACAGTTGGTGACGCTTGTAACCTCTAACGATTGCGGTTCAAGAACAGATTATTCAAATGTATATATTATTCGTTGTGATTGTGATTTCTATACTCCTAGTTCGTTTACGCCCAATAACGGAGACAATATAAACGATAAATGGTTGCCTTATTTTGATTGTGCCGTAAAATCAGGCACTTATTCTATATATAACCGTTGGGGTGAATGTTTAAAAAAGGATGTTCCTTATAACGAGGCATGGGATGGCACCATTGATGGAGATGAAGTTACAGACGGATTATATATATATGAAATTAAAGGGGTTTACGACTTATCCATAAAGGGTACAAGAACATTTTCTAGATCAGGAACCATCATGTTAACAACAGGAAAGAAAAAATAATAACACAGAAAATATGAATTTTAAATTTACCCAAAAAATCGCCCTTTTTGCTTTGATTTTGGCTTCAAGTCAAAATGTATTTGGACAAGCAGAATTGGTAACTGAAGGATTCGAAGGAACAACTTTTTTACCAACTGGATGGGCTGGAGTCGGCAATACCAATTTATGGTCTCGTCGCACCACTGCCAATACAAATACAAATCCCACTGTTACCCCATACGCTGGAGATGCCATGATGCGCTTTAATACGCGTGGAGCAAATGCAGGTGCTACTCAAACCATAAGTTCACCAAATATGGACTTATCATCTAGAGGAACATCAAACAACTCTTATTTTAGTTTTTACATTTACAGGGATACTCAACAAACACAAGACGACAGTATAACTATATCAATTAATACAAGCAGGTCTTTAACAGGAGCCAAAAGATTGGGCGTAGTTGCTCGATATGCAAAAAGCAATTTGCCGGATATTGTTGCTGAAGGTTGGCAGAAATATTCCTTTGCAATCCCTTCAACCTATACTGGTGCAAATAATTATATTTTAATTACTGGAACCGATAGAGGTGGTTTTAACCAAGGAAGCGTGATTTATATGGATGAGATTGAATGGCAGCATTTTCCAACCTATTGTAAAGGGAAACCATCTGCTGGCAGTATCACTTCAAATCCCAAGAAAATCTGTGCGGCATTTGGAAACGTTACTTTTACTGTAAATGGAAATAGTACAGGTTCAGGAATTTCAATTCAATGGCAAACGCGTTTACCAGCCGATACAACATGGACAAACGTTGGAGCTGGAGAAAATCCGAGAAATGTAAATGGATTAAATGCTTCTAGGTATTATAGAGTCATTGTGACTTGTTCAAAGTCAAGTGAATCTGATACTGCGGATGAATATTTAATTGAAACCAATGCTGGAACTCCACCAACAATTTCAGTTACACCGACAAACACTACACTTTGTCCTGGTGCCAGTCTTGCAAAGTTAGTTGCAACAGCTACTGGGAATTCTACTTTTGCTTGGACACCTGCAACAGGTTTAGACATGACTACTGGAGACACCGTCTATTCCGGACCAACAGCAACAACGAATTATACAGTAACGGCAACGGATACAGCAGGTTGCACGGCAAGTGCTTTTGCCAGAGTAACTATTTCTGCTGGCCCTAATGTAACTCTAATTTTTGCAGACACCATGGTTTGTAAGGGTGATTCATTGCTGGTAACAGCTCAAGTTGGTGGATTTGGCAATACGTATTCTTGGTCTACAGGATCCAATACCAATGCTACTTATGTTACTCCAAATGGATCAACCACTGCGACTGTAACGGTTAAAAACAATGCACAATGCGAAACTGTAAAGAGCCAAACTTTTTACTCAGTGGATAAGCCTGAAGCACAGTTTAATTATAAACAAAATGGATTTACGTTTGATTTTATCAATACTTCGGTTGGCGGTGATACCTATTGGTGGCAGTTTGGGGATGGTAATGAAAGTTTCTTAGAAAAACCTAGTTATACATTTAGCAAAGCCGGTCCTATAACAGTTAAGTTTATTGTATCGCAAGCCCCTTGTGGTGCAGACACTTTTGTTCAAACATTAAACCCACAGCCACTTTCAACAGGTTTTGATAAATTCCAAATTGCTGGGGTAGAAATTTATCCAAATCCTGCTTCAGATGCGGTTCAAGTATTCATTCCAGAATCGTACGAGAAAGCTACATTGTCCATTAAAGATTTAAGAGGTGTTACCATTCAAAACATCCCCCTAAAAAACAATAACAATACATTACAAGTAGGAAACATTCCAAATGGACTGTATTTGTTTGAATTTGAAGTAGATAGAAAAGTAGGTATTTACAAGTTAAATATCAACCACTAAGAAATTGACTAACAAAAAAGCCGACCTTTTAATATAGAGGTCGGCTTTTTTGTTATATACTCAAATCATGTTCTTTTTTGAGAAGGTTCAATCTATGAAATTTGTTTACCCCAGTAATTTTAAGATTCATTGAATCTTAAAATTACTAAAGTTAATCCAAATTTGTTTGATCGTAATTGACTGAATAAAGGGAATAACCAATTCAGGGAAGTTCCAAATACCAAAAGAATATCTATAAAAAAGGTTTTTTTTGAATCCAACCAAATGAAAGATGCATCAACTTGGCTTTGCAAAAGGTTTTCTTTTTAACCCGTAATATGTATTAGGACTTATAAGAGGCCTCAAAGCCCAAAGAAATCAGCACTTTGGAGATGGAAGCAAATCTCAACGATTTGGTTAACGCAATAAAGTGAATGAAACACCTGATTTCAAAGGAATTTGGGGGCGTGATAGATTTTCTATTACATATTCAGGATTTAAGAATAAGTGTTTACACAAAAAATAGAAACAGCAAACATATTTGGTAGATATTTCACCAAATAATCGGTTTGGAATTCCCTATTTCTATACATTAACGAAACACTTTTGGAACCAAAAATTGGCAGTTCTAAATTTGATTTGAATGTCATATTAATGATTGAAAAACCCTCCCAAAAACGATTTTTTGGGTTGTGTATAAATGGACTTCGTTTTAACGATTTTCAACATTGAAATGGCGAGATTTGATCTAAGATCAGCATCCTTTTGCAGATAATCAAATGCGCCATGTTTGAGGGAATCAACGGCTGTTCTAATTTCTTCTTGCGCAGAAATCATAACTACAAAGATATCTTGGTCTACACTCTTTATTTTTCTTAATACTTCATATCCTGAATAGATATCCATATTATGATCAAGAAATACAACATCTGGTGTTTCGTGAATTTCACTTAAACAATCGATTCCATTTTCAAACAATTGTATATCACTATAACCAAAGTCTCTTAAAATTTGGTCGACCATGTTTAGGTAAAAAATATCGTCGTCTACAATGAAAAATTTTAAGTCTTTGCTCATATTGGTTTAAAGAGAACAAGCCAACACAATGCCAAAAATGTATTCAATACGATAACAGCAACTTGGAAATAATCAGAATCACTAATACGTTCCAAATTACAAAACTATTCCAATTTTCGGAACTATTTATATTCTTTATTGATTTCTTCTACAACCTTCTGCAAAGTTGAAATTACCAATTCAGTTAAATCTACCAATTCCTTTGAAAACATTTTAGTTGAGGCCAATTTTTCTATGGTACGAACCTTTTCTTTGAGTGAAATTATTCCCATCTGATCTATACTCGGTTTCATCTTGTGTATGGTTGCACCCAACAATTCAATCTTTTGCTCTTTTAACGCGTTATTAAGAATAATTGTATTGCTTTGAACTAATTCACAGAATATATTAACCATTTTCAAAAGGAAGTCATTGTTACCGCGACTTACTTCTTTGATATAAGTTAAATCATAAAGTGGTTCCTTATTTCTTGGCATCTTCGTTGAATAGTTTTCTCCTTTAGGGATAGTAAGTTTAATACATAGGTTAATTTTTCTAAAGAATTCTTTTTCATCATAAGGTTTAGTAATAAAATCGTTCATGCCTTCGGCTAAATACAGATCTATTTCATGTTTAAATGCATTGGCCGTAAGAGCAATAATGGGTGTTTGGATATTTAACTGGTTTCGAATAATTCTAGTTGCTTCTACCCCATCCATTTCTGGCATTTGGATATCCATTAAAATCAAATCAAATTTTGTATTTTTAAGTATCTCCACGGCCACCTTACCATTTTCTGCTTCTACCACTTCACATCCTACATAATTCAAACTTTGCAATGCGATAAAACGATTCATCTCATTGTCTTCCACTATGAGTACTTTATTGCCTATAAATGCATTTTGAGCTACACTACTGTTGTCTAATGTTAATTTTGATTGATCACTTTGAGTCAATTCAAGTTCAAACCAACAACGTGTGCCGAAACCCTTTGCACTTTCTACTTTCAAATGACCACCCATTAAACTCACCAAATCATTTGAAATAGCCATACCTAATCCAGTTCCCTCAAATTTTCGGTTTGCATGATCTTGTTCTTGTGAAAATTTATCAAAGATTTTCTCAATAAATTCTGCAGACATCCCAATACCCGTATCCCTTACCTCAAAACCAACAACTTGTTTGTTATTTACTTCTCCCATCAATGTAACATTAAATTGGATACTGCCTTTATTGGTGAATTTTATGGCATTTCCAATTAAATTTATAATTACTTGTTTCAATCGAACTTCGTCGCCAAGTAATACAGGACTTATACCATGATGTACATTTAATACAAAATCTATATTTTTTTCTTTGGTCTGCCAAAATAAAAAGCTATGAATATTATGTGCTAGAGCGCTAAGGCTAAAGGGATTGTGAAAAACTTCTAACTCTCCAGACTCAATTTTTGCAACGTCTAAAATATCATTTAGAATGTTTAACAAATGTCGCGCGGATGATTCAGATTGTCGTATATAAAAGATTTGTTGTTCGTTTAGATTTTCTTTGGTCAACTGCCGAATCATACCAATAATTACGTTCAAAGGGGTTCGGATTTCGTGACTCATATTGGCCAGAAACAACTCTTTGGCTTTAGCTGCAGCTTCGGCAAATGATTTGGATTTTGCCAATTCTTGTTCTAATTGTTTCTGCGCAGTAATGTCTAAATGAATTCCTATGTTACCAATTAGATTTCCTTTATCGTCAAAATTGGGTGCGCCACTAATGAGCCACCATCGTTTTTCACCATTTTTAACTGTAACTTCAACTTCATAGGAATCTGATATCCCTTCTATCCTATTTTTTTGTTTTTCTTTTAAAAGCTTAGTCTGATTGTGTTCAAAAAACAAAATTGCTGCTTTTTTACCTTTTAAATCACTTAAAGAATAACCTGAAATATCCGTAAAGCTTTGATTGGCAAAAAGAATCACATCATTATTGTCCACTTCTAACAAACCAAGATTCATATGGGCAATGATGTTTCTAAATTTCTCTTCTTGGATGGTTAATTGTTTTTCCCATTTTTGCCGATTCACAATATTAATAAGCATATGGCCAAAAAGAAAAAGCAGGCTTTTTTCCTTTTTAGAGTATTCATGGTGTTTTTTTACAGAATCAAACCCCACAAATCCCATCAAATTTTTCCCATCTGTCATTGGAATGGCAATCAAACTTTTAATAGATTGCGATAACAATATTTCCTTCAAGGCGGGGTCATTTTCTAGTTCCGAAACATTGGGTATATAAAATGCTTCACCCAATCGATGTTGGCTTACCCAATGTGGCATATCCTGTAGTGAAATATTTTGGAGGTTTTGAATTTCAGAATTTATGCCATCATTGCACCATTCATAAGTATTAGAAGTGGTCATTAAATTGAAATCGTACTCGAAAATGTAAGCACGGTCTGCCAAAACAAATTGGCCTAATTTTTTGAGGGATTCATTAATGGTATCGTGGGCCATCTCTAAATCCAAATTAATGTAGGTAGCCGCAATATCAATAAGGATTTCGTGCAGTTGCAACTCCATATTCAGCATATCTTCGGCATAAACTTGCGATGTAATATCCTTCATAACACCGTCAAGTCTTACTGGCTCATTTTGTTGATTGCGAACTATTTTGCCCGAATGAGAAACCCATTTAATTTCACCATTGCTGTTTACAATTCGATGTTTTGTTTGAAATGTTCCATTAGTATTCAGGCTTTCTGATACTTCAGGAATTACATGTGCATCTTCATTGTAAACTACCTTTTCCCACCACAATATATTGTCGTACCAATTTTCTAATGTTTCCCCAAATAATTTTTCGAATGAGGGTATCCCGAAAATCAATTGATAATCTGGCAATCGAGCGGACCACACAACATCAGTCATTTCATTGAGAATACTTTCTAACTTTTGATTGGAATTCAACAATTCAATCTCAGCCAATTTCCTTTCGGTTATGTCTCTGCTGGTTGCTACAATATAACCAACATTATCAATTTTAATATATTTAAACGTCACTTCCACCGGAAATGATACCTCTCTATATTCATGGTTGATGCCTTCCCCAATAAGCACTTTATTTTCTTCAACTTTAAGTTCATTTACAAATTCAATCCAAGTATTTTCATCTCGAAAAAGTGGTTCTACATCGCTAACCATCAATTCATTTACTTTTTCCTTTTCAATACCCAAACGAATCAACCCTTCCTTATTTATATAAACTACTTGTCCGGATTCATAGTAGACATAAATGGCATCTAAAGTATTGTTTAATAGATTATTGAGCAACTCAAGTTTTTTATTCGTTTCAATTAGAGCGAATTCATCTAATTTTTGCTTTGTTTTGTCAATTGCAAGGGCAGTGAAAATTGGATTTTCTTCGTTATTCACCATTTGAACACTCTGACCAATCCATTTTATCTCATTGTTTTTTGTTACAATGGGAAATTCGAAATAACTAGAGGAAATGTTTTGTAATCGTTTATTAACGTAGTGTTTTGCTGTTTTTAACCGATAAGCTGGTTGAACGATATCGATAAATCGCATAGTTAATAATTCTTCTTCTGTGTATCCCGTAACTCTAACTGCGGCGGGGTTCACATATATAAATCGAGATTTTAGATCTGCTTTATATATGATTTCAGAAGCCAAATTTAGTGTTTCTTTATATTGGGCTTCTGACTTTATAATCAATTCAGATTTTTCTTCTAACTTTTTGAGCAGAATTTTAATTTCATCAGAGTTTATTTCAATTAATTTAATAATATGTAACAAATCAAAGGTAGAATCATGTGGAGCAAAATCTTTCATACGCAAATTCAACTCACTTAAATGATCTAAATTTTGAATCCAAGGGGTGCCAATAAACAGTAATAAATTGGTATCTTCTATAAATAAAAACTCCCCCCTATAATTGGTGTTATTTTGAATTTGAGATAAAATAAAAAATTGGGAACTTTTGCTCTTTAATAATTCAAAATCGACCTTCTCCATATAAGGTCTAGTAACAATAAAAACCTCATTGAAATTTTTATCTACAATTTCTGGAATAAGTTTAAGAAGGCTATTCCCAACCTTATAAATTTTTAGTTTCTCATCGATTAGAACATGAAAAGGAAAGATATAATTCAGTTGATTGTCGTTGAATTTCATTTAATTTTTCCAGCTTACATTAAAAACTTCATGGTGATCTCCGTCGTTTCTTGATTGTATCAATTTTAAATCTACAGGTGTCCCATAAAACTTACCTAAACCCGTTATTAGTCCATGCACAAAGTCCTGAAGTCCTTCACGTTTGGACAAATAATGCAGATAAAGACTATTGGATTGAATTTCAGAAACTTGAAATTCAGGAGGTGTTAATTTTGGATAAATCATCATTACACGATTGTGGAAATGTGGTAAATTAATCATGAATTCTTTAAAATTATCACCGCCACTTTCAAGCAGGTGACCATAATTGTCTTTACATGTTCGCAAAATCCACCATTCTCCGAAGGTTTTAAACACATCTTGAAGTGAAATATTCATTACCTCAGAAACGGCCATTGCCAAATCGTAAGTAACCCGGTCGTCGTAAGGTTCATTGCTAATAAAAAAATCAATATCTAAATTACAATTAACCTTAATTTCATCCCATTTTTGTAATCCAAAATTCTCGATTACCAATTCTTCTATGGCTTTATTAACTATTCCGTACATTTTGGGTTCAATTTAAACTAATTTCACCTGATTTAATCATGGCATAAATTTTGGATTTGCCAATATCCAGTTTTTCGGCGACTTCTGCAACATTTTCATTGTATTTTCTTAAGAACTGGGTAATTATATCTATTTCAAATTCTTTTAAGGTTTTTTCTTGGCCTATTAAACTGGCTTGATTGCTTATTTGATAAAAGGTTATATCCTCTTCCTTTATTGAATTCCCGTCGCTCATAACAAATGCCAATTCAATTACTGCTTTTAATTCACGAATGTTGCCAGGAAAAGAATATTCTGACAATTTCTTTTTAGCTGATTCAGTTAGCTTAGGGGGGTTAGTTTTGTTTATCTTTGCAAAGTTTTGTATAAAAAATTTGCATAAAATGAATAAATCTTTACCCCTTTGGCGCAGAGGCGGAAGTTCAATTGGCAAACCCGCTAATCTATAAAACAAGTCTTCTCTAAAAGTTCCCAATTTAACTTCTTCAGCTAAATTTTTATGCGTGGCAGTAATTAATCTAAAATTAACCGGTATTGATTTATTTCCACCTAAATGTACAACTTCTCTTTCTTGAATAACGCGCAAAAGTTTACTTTGTAAAAAAAGTGGCATTTCACCAATTTCATCTAAGAATAGAGTGCCACCATTTGCCTCTTCAAATTTTCCGACCTTACTGACATTTGCACCCGTAAACGCCCCCTCATCAAATCCAAATAGCTCACTTTCAATTAGTTCAGCAGGAATTGCCGCCATATTCACAGCTACAAAGGGTTTATTCTTTCTATCGCTGTTATAATGTATTGTTTTAGCAAAAACCTCTTTACCGGTACCTGTTTCTCCTGTTAATGAAACTTTTATATTTGATTGAATTGCCTTTTCAACCAAACGAATACAACGTTTTATAGAATCACTTTCACCTATTATTTTTGATTCTATCAAAATTTTCGAGTTTAACTTTTCTTTTAAAGATTCTAGTTCCTTCTTTAAATGCATGTTTTCCCGTATATTAAGAATCGATTTCCAAAGTATTTTTTTCATATACTCATTTTTAACAATGTAATCTCTGGCACCCGTTTTTAACAAATTAACTGCAATCGATATTTCTTCTTGTGCACTAATTACAATAATCGGAATAGCATCATTGCGCTTTTGAATTTCCGATAACAAAATATCACCCTTCATGTCAGGCAACCCAAAATCCATACAAATCAAATCTGGATTTAAGTAAACATTGGCCAATAAGTCTTTCGCATTCTGAAATACAGTTAACTCGTAATCTGGATTAGCACTTAGGTAATGTTCAAGTAATTGACCATACCAAGGATCATCCTCAACTATAAAAATTTTAAATATTGATGCCATAATTTTTAATTAGGAGAACAATTTAATACTTAATTTGGAAAATTTGCTATTTTTTGGAAAATTTCCACAAAATGGAAAGACAAACATGTAGTAAGGGTTGAATTTACATCTGCTATGAATGCTATAAATCTAGTGCCCAAACTAGACTCATACCTAGATTCAGACCAAGTATAAATTTGTAACATTCTAATTTTATTTGAATTGAACATTGCAAAAATCAAATATATATTCGTAAAGTATGAAAGTCCTTAAACCAGTGGTATTTTATTTCTTGAGTTTTCTTCTATTCTCATTTAACAACATTTTAAATGCACAAATTGAATTTAACGGTCCAGCAATTCTTGCTTCTGAAACATCTATAGATTTCAAACAACTCGATTTAGGTAATAAAGCAGAGCAAAAAATTGAATTGAAAAATATTGGGAAGAACGCATTGAGCATTAAATCAGTAAAAGCAGATTGCGATTGCATATTGGCTCAGTTGCCTAAAACACCCATTGCACCAGGAAAATCAAGTGTACTGGTTTTGAGATATGAAGCAAAGAAACCTGGTAAAATAAAACAAACCGTTGTTGTAACTTCTGATGCAATAAATGAGCCTATCCTTTCTATAAAAATAAAAGGAAATGTAGGCGCGAAATTATAGATTGAACCTACAATTTTAAAGGGATAATTCAAGGCAAGGAATAAATCCATTGTCAGCTATGTTTTTACATTATTTTCTTTCTTTTAAACCAGAAAAAGATTACCAACACCACTACAAGCATACCAATAAGAACAGTGATATATCCGTATTTCCAACTTATTTCGGGCATATTTTCGAAGTTCATTCCGTAAACCCCAACAATGAATGTTAGGGGCAGAAAAAACGCTGAAAATACCGTGAGTAATTTCATCACATCATTGCTTTTTTGAGCACTAATTGATAAATGGGTATTGACCAAATTTTGGGTATTTTCTATTACCGCCTCTAAATCTAAATAAACATTAAAAAGCACATCTTTAATATCTTGCAAGGCCGAACTATGTTGTTCATCTACCTTAATTTGATTTACAACATACTGTGAAATTCCAACCAATTTTAATAAGATTCGGGATTTTGATTTTTGATTGTAAAATGCATTTAATTTGATTGGGTGATTTTGTTTTAAAAAGACAATTTTCTCCAAATCATCGATATTATTGGTTAAATCCCTAGCGGGTTCTACGAATGAAGCCACCAATTTTCGAATTATTCCAGTAAGTGCCTTGTAAGCATTTGGAGCGGCGCCACAAACATCCCCCAAAAAAGGAATAGGCATTCTATGTATAGTTATAATAGTCCTTTCGTTGTAAAATATGGCCAATTTTGTAGATATTTCAGTCATACTGTGCAACTTACTTATTGGAGTGCCAGTATACAATCGTAGAATTAAAAATTTAAACTCTCCTTGGTCTTCAAACTTGGGCAAATGTCCATGCTGTAAACTGTCGGATAACTGGAAATCATCTAATTCAAATTCACCTAAATATGGCTTCAAATCGGTGACCCCATGGGTGCAAATATCTATCCATTTGTAGTGTTCGAATTGTTGATTGGTAATAATAGGTTCAGGGTTCATAAAAAGAATATCAACTTTTTACGAAGTTAAACTCTTCTTAACATTTACGTACTATTTTTTAAAACACAGGCTGTCTTTCTCTAACACCAAAATCACAATACCCGGATTGCCATTTGGTAATTTCACGATGATTGGCTTTCTAGTATAAATTATGAAAAATAATCCTTAGCCAATTTAGAAATGCTACATTGCATTCCAGAATATTGTTGACTGCAAGATGTAAGTCAGAATAACTGTATTTTTACGTCTTTTAAATTATATAGTTTCATTTCTTTGACTTCATTGCCTTCACTTTTTCCAAATGTGCATCTACCTCAAATTGTCTATATTCAATTGAATCTACAGAAAATAAAGCCATTTTACCATCTGCATTATAGTGAATACCCCAACCATATTTTTTAGTTAGGGGGGATGCCCGAAAACAGGGTTGTCCTTTGGAAAAAAATTCGTTGCGGGCATCAATCCATTCACTGTCGGCAAGTTCTTTTCTTTGAGCAAACACCCTAAAAATCACATCGTCCGAGGTGAATTCGTAGGGATGATTGGCTATCATTTCAAAATGCAAACCCGCCACCGTATGTTTCCCTCCTTTTAAAGGTGGAATGCTGCCCACGTTGGCATTACTATCATCGGCCACCAGTATAAATGTATTGCTGTAGTTGGTTGTATGTTCTTTCATAAGAATATTACGGCTCAATCATTAATTTCTTCACAAAACGGCCTTGCTCGCTTTCAATGACGACCATATAAACACCCGTTTCTAATCTGGATAAGTCTATTTCCTGTTTTAATTTGTCCAATAATTCCACTTCCATTTTAATTTGTCCTGTGGCAGAATAAAAAACACATTTAGCGCCTTTCAAATTTGGTGATTTCTGCAAAACTAAATGGACAAATCTTGAAGTTGGATTAGGAAATATCTGAAATATCCAATCTGGATTTTGAATCAATTTTTTATCACCCCCTACCCTTTTTAGTGTATCTGCTTTTAATATCAGTGTTTCAAAAGGTTGCAATGAAATGGCCGCTTGTGCAAGTCCATTCAAGTTTAGTGAAACCAAAGAATTCCGCAATACATTATACAACTTAATGGATTTATTTGCAGTTTGCCATCCCCCAAAATCAAAAACAACGGCTTTCTGTTCAACTGAAGACGTATTTGAAATAACAAAAACGGTGTCCTTATTTTGGAAACGTGCAAACGACATCACAGCACTATTTTCTGCAGGGATATTTGCATATTGACCCGTGCGCAATGCAGGAATTTGATTCCTTAAAGAAATGAATTTTCTGTAATGATTAAGCAAAGAAGAATCATCTAAATCTTCTGCTGCTACGTTGTATTGGGTATACGATTTATGTGGTGCACGCCATGCATTTCCAGATGAAAATCCTGCATTCTTCGCATTGTTCCATTGCATTGGCAATCGGATATCTTCATCCGGTTTTTGACCATACATACCAATTTCTTCTCCATAATAGAGGTACGGAATACCTGGAATGGTAAGTAACAAAGACGCAGCAACTTTTGCCTTGGCAATGTTTCCACCCAAAACATCCATGACTCTATTTTGATCATGATTGGTTAAAAAACTACCCCATTGTAAATGAGGGAAACCTTCGTAAATAGTGTTCAAGTGATTCCTTAAAGGAACAGCATTTCCATTGTTTGCCGCATTTAACATATTACTCGCCAAATCAAATTCAAAACAGTAATCCAGTCGTTCTTTGGTTTGATACTTTTTTACAGTTGCTGTGCTCGTCCATGCCTCACCTACTGCAAAAGCATCAGGGGAAACGGATTTGATTGCGGTATTAAATTCATTCCAAAAGTCAAAGGTTTTGGGAGAATCTTCCAATGCAGACCCTTCTTCGAAGATAAACTTTACCGCATCTAAACGAAAACCATCTACTCCTATTGTTTGTAGCCAATATTTGGCACAATTGAATAAACTATCCTTTACGTCAGGATTTTCATAATTGAGATCAGGCATACCGTTGTAAAAAACGCCATAATAGTAACCGGACTTGCCGGCGTGCCAAACGTCTTGACCCCATGGACCTTTCACTGAAGGATTATTGGAATTCCATCTGTAAAAATCGCGGTACGGAGAAACATTATTATTGGATTTCACAAACCACGGATGGGTATTTCCCGTGTGATTCATAACAAAATCCACAATCACTTTAATGCCTCTTTTGTGGGCTTCTGTTAACAATTCTTTAAAATCAGCCATGCTTCCATATTGAGGATTCACACCGTAATAATCTGTTACATCATAACCGTGATAACTTGGACTTGGATTTATTGGCATGAGCCACAATCCAGTAATTCCCAAATCGGAATGAGTAGTGCTGTCGCCATCGTTCAAATAATCTAGTTTGGCAATAAGACCTTTAAGATCGCCCCGTCCATCGCCGTTGGCATCATAGAAACTACGCACAAAAACTTCGTAGAAGATGGCATTGTTCCACCAAAACGTTTTGTTTCTATCTATACTTAGAATGATTCCATCATCGTCATTATAAAAAACTAAAATTACAGTATTTTGAGTGGTAACGGTAAGGGTTCTGTTGCCACCTCCATTGGGAAATTCTTCGCGTCCATTCCACAAAGCATTTATTCTAAACTTGTAAGGAATTGTTGACCCAAGTGTTACATTTTTTAATGTAACAGTATATATGCTATCGCCATCGCTATCTAAAAGTGTATCTATGGTTTGTCCCCAATTATTAAATGGACCTGCAACATCCACAAATTCTGATTGTGGATTGAATTTGCCCTTTTTAATTTGCACGGACATGTTTACATTAAACTGAATGTCTGCCGCTTTTAATAAAACGCCAAATAATCCAATCAAAACAAGCAAAGATAACTTCCGTAAAACGTCCATCTTTCAAAGTTAAGATAAAAGAATCATATCAACTCTTGATATACAAAACGGACAATTAATGCCTTTTTAAATCAATCAGAGGGTTCATTTGAATAGTGGTTTCGAAAAGCTGATTCTGGCAAGCTTATAAACCTAATAATCTGAAAATATGGAAGGAACATGCATCAATCTCTGTACAGATTGCAAAAACAAAAAAAAGGCTGTCAAATTTGACAGCCTTTTACATTATTGAATATCTAATTGATATTGAAGGATACTATTTGAAATAAATGACTGAATTGATATTTTCAGGAATAACAAAAATCATTTTTTTCTCTATGTTGGCTGGGGATAATTCATTTAAGTACACAGACAATTTTTCAATTTTACCATTGTAGAATTCAATTTCTTTGGAAATTTCTGCGATTTGATTAGGAGTTAAACTAGATTTCCATCTATTTTGATTAAACCATTTACTTTGTTTTTCTTTCTCGTTTTTCAAGAAAATAAATTCATTGCCCAATTCTTTTGTTACTGTTTTTGGATCCAACATTTTACCTTGAAAATTAATTAAACTAATGAGGTAATAATCAATTTTTTCTTCGATTTTTTCCATCTTTTTTTCGTCAATGGCTTTTCTATCTGAATAAAAGTCAGCACGATTCAAGGTAAATTGTTTGATTCGAATTAATTTAATGTATTGCTCTATTAAACCTGCTGCGAAATCCTCTTCGCTTAAACTAACAAATTCTTTTGAACTTTTTGGTATTGGATTGCTAAATGAACTTGATGTGAACATAAGTGCTAAAAGGACGCTAAAAGTGTAAAAAAGTTTCTTCATGTTGTTATTTGTTAAACGAATTTAAATAAATACAAGAAATCTGCCAAATTTTTTTTTACATAAAAACTACATTATGGATTTCTCCATACCAAAAAAATCATTCACGAGTAAAATTTATTCGATAATTATTTTAGAACTATTGATAGAATTTGCAGTTTGAATATTCAACAAATACAATCCCTTTGGGAATCTCGATAAATCCAAAACCTTTTGTATTGCATTTACAGCAATGAAATCAATTTGTTTTCCATCTATTGAACACACACTTATATTTTGAATTGACTCATTACCTAAAATCTCAAATAAACCATTGCTCGGATTTGGATAAACTGCGATTTTTGATTTTATCATAGTATTGAGAGCGCTGGTATTTTTTGTGAAATACAAGTTATCTAAGTAAACAATGGCTTCAGAGGTAGGTTTGGCTGAAAATATTATTTGCGATAGATTTTTCCGACCTACTAAAGACCTGAAACTATCCAATGGTATGTTGTAACTCATCCATTTATTGGTTGATATATTGTTGAATACAATTTCATGTTCAGTGTCGTCGCCACCTTGATAAATATTATTTGCCCCAAAATCCACCAATTTCAAACGAATAGAATTCGCATTAGGAGTCCACAAATCCACATGAATTGCATTCATTTCAGTTATATCCAAAACGTCAGATCCCGTAGTTTCAATCCCTGTAAAATCTAAATTGCTGTATTTCTTTGTTGCATTTTTGTCAATTTCTAAATCTTGTAAATTGGCCTTTGACCAATCTGTTTTCCAAGTAGTCACAGGAACATTGGTATAGGCATTACTGAATAAAGATATTACCGAAGTTGCAGGTTCCGTTGGTGTTGGCGCGGCGGTTTGCGGCTCCCCTAGTGCTGGACCTTTTGAGGTAAAGACAATGTCGTCGATATAACTCGTATCGTTTTGAGTGCGTTTAGGATTTACTCTAAAATCAGTGTAAATAATTATTTGATCATTGACTTCACCAATATTAGCAGAAAAATCGAATACCAATTCTTCCCATTGATTCATGACTGTATTTGGCACTTTCAATTCCCCTTTTGATGCTCCAGAAGCGGATGCGAATTTCAAACCTACATCGCTAATAACTGACTTCCATACTTTAATTTTAACAATACAATTTGAGCTATTAAAAGTAAATGAACCCAAATCAGTGCCGTGTTTGCTTTCAAACCCTGCCCAAGGCGCGCCATCCTTTTCTGCAACTGTCTTCAAAACAGTAGCGCTGTTATTTCCTGTTTTATCGGGATTTGAAATGGTTGTAGGGGCGGTATTCAGGCCATTTTCAAAAGCCGTCCATGTCCATGTGGCTCCTGCTTCACCAGATTCAAATGTAATGGGTCCATTTTGTGCCTTTACGGCCGTTAAACACCCTAATGTGCACAATAAGATGAAGGTTCTAGAGTAATTTTTTGTCATATATAAATCGTTGTTTCAAAACGAAGTTATTGTAATTTTTACAATAAACAAAAAAATCACATAAAATTATTGATATTCAACCAATAAAACTCCAAAAAAATCTAAAAAATTACGCCTTTTTCAATAACTCAATTTGCTCCTTGGCCGACCGTTTCATATCCTCATCGCCATATTTCATGGCTTTTTTATAATATGATTTGGCTTTTTTCTTATCCTTCTTAATACTGCCATAAACAACCGCAATATTAAAAAGTACAATAGGGTCTTTTGCGTTGATTTTTTCAGCCTTTAATAAATATTCAAGTCCTTTATCACTATTGTCTTCATTGATGTAAGTAACCGCAAGATTGGTTAAAAACACGACATCATCGGGATAATATTTCAACACCGATTCAGAAATCAATCTTTGATATTTCGAATTCTGCGGATCCTCAGATTCGTTCAGTTGCTGAACATATTCTTGAATACCCATCAATAAAAATTTTGTAGAATCTACCACTGCATCGTTGTTTGTCCATTTCCATCGGTTATTTATACTTTGACCATAATCTAAAGTTTGTATAATTTCTTTGGTGAAATACTCCAAGTTTTTCATTTTGAAAATCATATAAACTTTCCCAAAACGCATGTCTAATCTATTCGGATACAAAAAGATACCACGGCTAATTGAAATGAAAGCCTTTGTAAGCATCGCTGTATCATACACAGTTTCGCTAAAAATGTATTGTGGATTCCCTTTTAAAGTAGAGTCCGCCGACATCATTTCTATAAATTCTTGACTTTCAGGATCATCCCCCAAAACCAAACGTTCAGAAGTGCTTTGTGAAATTAAACAATTAAACTCGGCCGTTATAAATTCCGGGTCTTTGTCGTTAATTGTACGCCACTTTTCTAAAGTTAATCGTTGGTTTAACGTATCAGCCAATTGAAAATAAGTTTCGAATTGTTTGCTAAAACTGTTTGTTTGGGCAAATGAATGTCCCCCAAAAAAACAAAAAACGCCCAAGATTGAAATCCGCAATGCAAAATTTGCCTTTATCATGATTCAAATGTAAACAGTAGACGTTCATTTTGAATACGAATTTTCTTTTTTTTAATCAATCTTAATATTAATACGAATGAATTAAAATGGAATTGGGATTTTCTTTGTTTTTGGGGATGACTTTTTGCATCCACAATACACTGTGCCACCCATTGTGTTTGTATCCAACATGTTGAAACTTACCTACCTCATCAAATCCAAAAGTCTTATGTAAAGATATACTACCTTCATTTGGCAAGGTTATGCAGGCAAATACATTCACATAATTTAATTTTTCAAGCCGATTAAATAACTCGGCATATAACAACTTTCCAATTCCTTTATGCTGATGGTCTGTATGCACATAAATTGTAGATTCCACAGACCAATCGTATGCTTTCTTTTGTCTTAATTGAGATGCGTAAGCAAAACCAACCACGGTTTCACCAATTAGACATACCAAACAAGGAAATTTTAATGCAATTGTATTCAACTTTTGCTCCCATTCCAATGGAGTAGGAACTTCTAAATCGAAAGTAATGCATGAATTGTGGACGTAATATCCATAAATATCGAGTGTTTCATGATAGTGAGAAGATTGAAACGGTAAAATTTGAAAGGACGACATGGGTTGCAATTTAATCCCAATACACGGTTTTTCGTATATGACTAATTTTGGAATCGACGTATTCTTTAGGTTTTATTTCATTCGCCATATCGTTGAGATATGCCTCTCTCTCTAAAGTGCTGATTTTGTTGGGCTTTGGATTCTCTAGACCGAGTCCCTTTGCATAATTTGGCATAAAAAAAGCGGCCCTCAAATATTGAGTCCGCTTAAAATTTTAATAAAAATGTATTTATTTGTTATAGGCAATATACACTTTATATTTTTCTGCTGGTTCCAATGCCGCTTTGCTTGGTTTTTTGCTGTCGCAGTTTTGGAATTTTTTAAATCGGTTAATCATGTATTTTTCAAACTCCTCAATTAACTCACGGTTATCTGATTCTCCAATTATTTCAAAATGTTCGTAATTCGTCTCAAGAAATTGAGAATTACACTGTTCGATGGGCTGGCTTGTTTTGCCCAATTTGAATTTTGCAAGCTGAGGTAAAATCGCTTCGTATTTCTCCCCAAAGTCATTAAAAGTAATCATAGTCGCATATATTAATTAGTTATATTTGGTAATGGAATATGACACATACAAATTTCGTTCCAAAATTATGTTGTAATAAATACAAAAATCCTAAAGCATTTTAGGATTTATTGCAATTGCCAATAAAATATGGGGTTTAACATTTTAGTTACATTAAATAAACGTTAAAATTATCTATCATATTCCAAAATAAGTTCAGAAAATATGTGTCTGAATTTTGGAATTTAGAAAAATAATTGCTCTAAAATAGACACTTTTTTTAAGTTCACTCCAAAAATATAGACATGCAACTGTTTACTTATTGTTGTAATCGTTTTCCATAATGTGTTTTATACCTTAAAGATATGGCATGTAAATTTCAAAACAATAGAATGGGAATAGATAATTTATGCGCCGAGGGCGTGCGATTCATCGATTGCCCTCGGGGCAATATTCAATCGACAAATCGGGTGTGAATTGAAATCGTGTTCAATTGAAATCACGGTCAATTGAATATTTTCACGGTCAAAATGTAGATACGCGATTAATCGCGCATCTACATTTTGTAATCTGTTTGTATGATGTGTTTTATACCTTCAAGATATGGTTTGTGACTTTTAAAATATTGGAATGGAATTAAATAATTGATGTTCCGAAGGCATGCTATTCATCGAATGCCCATGAGGCATTATTCAATCGACAAATCAGGTGTGAATTGAAATCGTGTTCAATTGATATCACGGTCAATTGAATATTTTCACGGTCAAAATGTAGATACGCGATTAATCGCGCATCTACATTTTGTAATCGGTTTGTATGATGTGTTTAATTCCTTCGAGATAGGGTGTTGGTGTGAAATTAAAATGATTTTCAAATTTCTGACTATTGAATATATAATCTTGATTGTATTGGTACATCATTTCGGGCATTTCGCGCATAACCGGAATAAACCAACCCAATATCTTCAATAAAAAGGGAGAAACGACCTGGATTTTCGGTTTAACAGACATGAATGCTGCGACGGCTTCAATCCATTCTTTTCCCGTTGGGGGATTTGCCGTTGTGGGCAAATGCCAAATTTGGTTGTACGCTGATTCAGTATTTCCAAGTATTGCTGTCGCTTTTGCAGCATCGAGGGTATAAGTGAACGAATGTTTGAAATTTGTAGATGCCATCCAGTTTGCTGCTTTGCCTTTGCTCAATGGAATAAAGACCGTTTCGGTCAACATACTGGTTTGACGAATGGAAGGTCCGTAAAAATCGGCAGAACGGGCAATTAAAGCCGTTAATTTTCCAGCCTGAACTGCAGTCCAGATTTTGTCGAACACTTCTTTTCTTATTTTCCCTTTTTCACTTGGGGGATTTAGAGGTGTTTCTTCGGTAATATTGGACAAATCATGTCCATCGTACATGTATATATTATCAAAAAAAACCATTTTGGTGTTGTGTTTTATGCAACTATTTATGGCGTTTTCTATAAACACAGGCCAAGTGTTTCTCCATAATTTTGTATTGTAGAAAAATCCAACTGTAATGTAAACAACGTGAGATCCTTCAATGGCTTTGTCCAATTCAGTGGCATTTAATACGTCAGCAGGAAACAACTGGTCCGTTTCGTTTACTTTTTTAGGATTTCTACTAACCAACCGAATGTTTTGTGTAAAGGCGTTCAATTCTTTTGCCAGAGGTGTGCCAATGGCTCCACCAGAACCTATGATAGTGTGCATGTTGTTGTTTTATTCTATTTTTTTTCGAAGATACAGATTGAAAAGATAATATTGAATGCATGTAGATAAAGAGAGGATTATATTGGATGGGGAAGACATTAGAAAGGTTCCATAACTAAAATACCCTCCAAACTATTTTTGGGGGAATGAAAATCCTTGGGAAATTGAAAATATTCATCTCAAACGGTAGATACGCGATGAATCGGGCATAAATCAAAATCGTGGCGAATTGTATGTTGAACAGACCATTGTTGTAGATACGCGATGAATCGGGCATAAATCAAAATCGTGGCGAATTGTATGTTGAACAGACCATTGTTGTAGATACGCGATGAATCGGGGTTAAATGAAAATCGTGGCGAATTGTATGTTAAACAGACCATTGTTGTAGATACGCGATGAATCGCGTATCTACAACAACAAATTGTTTTCAAAACAAATGCTGCTTTCTATCTCGGCGTATTGTCCGTAATTGGGAATAACCTTAAATCCGCTGCTGGTATACAACCCAATGGCTTCGGGCATGGCTTTTCCTGTTTCCAAAACACATTTATTGTATCCAATTTCTTTGGCCCAATTTTGCAATTCTTGTAAAACATTTTTAGTATATCAAAACAACATGTTGGATATTTTGTACTGTATTGAATTGTGCAAAAAAATCATTGGTTTCTCCATTACGGAGGGCCAAATCGGCATCCAATTCATTGTTTAAAAGTTGAAAATCGGGATGGGTAGATTGTGTTCTAAATCTTGTGTACATGAGAAGTGACTAAAAACTTTAGAACTATTTTAATATATACAAATCTAAGGAGTACCTGCAACTAGCACATAAATCACAACGGCAAAGCCAGTCACCACAAAAAAATATCGAGACTATATGATTTCTTTTTTCTTTTTCACTATCACTAACTTTATTACTATCTAGTTCATTATCAATAACACTATTTCTGTCAATTTCAATATCACTTTTACTTATTTCAGTGTTTTCAGTTATTACCTGTCGAACTCTCACCACCGAATAATCCACTCCCTTTGAGTCGTAATGAATGACAGAGTCTTTTTGGAACCAAAACTGGACATAATTATCGGTAGAAACGGAATATGTAATACCACTGGATGTGCTTTTGGTTTCTACATTTACCGATTGTGAAATGGGTGGCAAAACCAAATTCCATGGATTCTGTTGCACCTTACCATTAGAATTGTTGATGGTTTCGGTTTGCGATTTTGTGGATTCCCCCAATCTGTAATACCACACTTCTATGTTTTGCAAGGTATCTTTCCGCGCAGCCACACCGTACTTCGAGAACACCTGTACTTTGTTTGTATAGTAAGTCCGCATAAATTTATCATGGGTAATGACTGTATCGTAAAATACAGGTCTGTTTACAATCTCAGAAGAACTTCCGCAACTGCCCAACATTAGCATTGTTAAAAATCCCCCGAAACAAAAAAATCAAACTTCATTTGAATGTGTTAAAGAAGATAAATTCAGGTCCACGCGATAAATCGCGAGGCAATTTTTCCACTGCGAGGCAATTTTTCCATTGCTTGGAAATTTATCCTTTTGCGAAAATATAAGAGAATAGGAATTCATTATTCTTTGGGTTCTGATGATCTTGTTGCTAAGTAATATATAATGGGTACCGACAAAACAATGACGGGAATATACCATTTCAATTCTGCTTTTTGATATTCCTGTGAATACTGTGACTCACCATTCACAGGCTTTTTAGGCTTAACAACGGCATAATTAATGCCCTTAGAATCATATTTTATCACCGAATCGTTTTTGAACCAAAACT
>CAMAQS010000035.1 GCA_945860565.1 Chitinophaga pinensis
ATTGGTTCTTTAACCCACAGTGTAACTGCTTTGGATATAAGTTTTAAAACAAAATTAAAGGCACAATAATTGTAACAACTATTAAAAATGAAAAAACTATTTATAATCTCTGGAGTGCTTTTTATCTCCCTATCGGCACAAGCCTGCACAAACAAGAATGGTGTTTCAGCGCCAAAAGCTACTGTAACTTCCGCATCAACTGTGGCGGTTTCTCCAGTTGATACAGTGGCAAAAGTTTCTGCTGCCCCTGTATCTAATTTAAGTACTGAACTAGTTTGGTATTCTTTTGAAGAAGGCTATACAAAAGCAGTTAAAGAAGGTAAAATTATATTGGTCGATGCTTACACAGATTGGTGTGGCTGGTGTAAGGTGATGGATAAAAAGACCTACACGGATGCAACTGTAATTCAAAAGCTAAATGCCGATTTTGTGTGTGTAAAGCTTAATCCAGAAGTCCCTAAAACGTATGCCTTTGCCGATAAAAAAATGCAATCTACTGAATTGCTACAGTGGCTTGGAAATGGACAAGTTTCAGGTTTTCCAACAACTATTTTTTGGTTGAGTCCAGGAAAAGATGAAAAGAGATATGCTCAGCCAGGATATTTGCCTCCAACCGAATTTTCAAACTTGCTAGACATGGCATTGGCTGCCAAGAAAAAATAATTAATGGGAGGTAAGAAGCAGAAATTTCATAAATTTATTGAGAATTTAGAAATTGTCTCGGCAGGTGCTGAAGGCCATAGCATTGGGCGCTATGACAATCAAGTTGTATTTGTAAAATATGCAGCACCGGGTGATGTAGTTGATGTAAGGGTAATTAACAGAAGGAAGAAATTTTTAGAAGGTCAAATTATTCGCTTTCACCAAAAATCGCCACAACGAATAGATCCGTTTTGTGCTTATTTTACAAAATGTGGGGGTTGTAAATGGCAACATTTGTCTTACGACAACCAATTGCAATTTAAACAACAACAGGTAATTGATGCACTTGAGAGATTGGGTGGAATTCAAGGTTTTGAAGTTTTACCGATAGTTGGATCCTCTGAGACAACGGCTTACCGCAATAAACTGGAACTTACTTTTAGTGACCGAGCGTGGCAGTTGGAGTTTGATGCAAACAGCGATAAGCCAATTCCAAAAGCATTGGGTTTCCACATGCCGGGCCAATTTAATAAACTTTTAGATATCGAATATTGTCATTTAATGCCTGAATATGTAAATACCATGCAAAGAGGCATTAAAGACTATTGTATAACCAATAATGTGAGTTTTCACGACATAGTAAAACATGAAGGGTTAATGCGAAATATCATTTTTCGTTGCAATACCAAAGGAGAATGGATGATTCTGGTTTCTTTTTACAAACCTGAAATGGAACACATTTTGGGAGTGATGGATTACATTAAGCATGCTTTTCAAAATGTGGTGTCTTTGGTATATGTAATCAACGAAAAACAAAATGATACATTAACCGGTTGTGAAGTAATTCTATACGATGGTGAAGGTTATTTAACTGAAACATTGGCAGATAAAACATATAAAATTCACCCATTGAGTTTCTTTCAAACCAATAGCAGACAAGCCAAAGTTTTGTATGATTTAACCAAACAATTCGCCGGTTTAAGTGGACATGAATTGGTCTATGATTTGTATACAGGTACAGGTAGTATTGCCATATACATTGCTGATTTGGCAAAAAAAGTGGTGGGAATAGAATATGTTGAAGAGGCTATCGTTGATGCCAAAGCCAATGCCTTGTTGAATGGAGTTTCAAATTGTGATTTTTATGCTGGCGATATGAAAGAGGTTTTATCATTAGAATTTATTGAAAAACATGGAAAACCAGATGTTGTAATAACCGATCCTCCAAGAGATGGAATGCACCCTGATGTTGTTAAAAAATTACTGGAAGCTGCTCCAGAAAGGGTTGTATATGTAAGCTGTAACCCAGCCACACAAGCCAGAGATGCTAAACTTTTGGCAGAAAAGTACACGCTTGTTAAAATTCAACCAGTGGATATGTTTCCACATACCCACCACGTTGAAAATATCGCGTTATTTAAATTGAATTAATTATTTAGCAAAAGAAGCAGCTACAATTTCTGCTTGTTCTTTGTCGTGCACCTTTTTGAATCCTGTAGCAGGACTAGCGCTACTTTTGCGTCCAATATAGTTAATTTTAACAGGGAAATCATAGCGCAGTAGATGTAACCAGGTACCTTGGTTCTTAGGTTCTTCTTGTACCCAACAGTATTCGCAATTTTCTGAATATTTGTCAAAAATATCTTTCAATTTCCATTCTGGCAGTGGGTATAACTGTTCTATTCTAACAATGGCAATGTCCGTAGAATTTGTTTTTTCTTTTTCAGCCAATAAGTCATAATAGATTTTGCCTGTGCAAAACAAAACCCGACGAACTTTTTTACCCGTATTTTGGTCGTCAATTAACTCCATGAATTCTCCATTTGATAAATCGTCCAAATTACTCACGCATAGTGGATGGCGAAGCAAACTTTTGGGTGTTAAAATTACCAATGGCATGGTGAAATCGCGTTTTAATTGTCTCCTAAAAGCGTGAAACAAATTAGCAGGATTTGTAATATTCACCACTTGCATATTCGTACCGGCACAAAGCTGTAAAAAGCGCTCAGGACGTGCAGAACTGTGCTCAGGACCTTGTCCTTCGTGGCCATGAGGCAGCAACATGGTTAAACCTGAAAATTTACTCCATTTGGCTTCTGCGGATGCAATAAACTGATCAATAATAATTTGAGCTCCATTTGAAAAGTCGCCAAATTGTGCTTCCCAAAGCGTTAATGCATTTGGCGTTGTTGTGCTATATCCGTATTCAAATCCTAATGCAGCATATTCACTTAATAAGGAATTGTAAATGCTAAATTTAGCTTGAGATTCCGAAATGTTTTGAAGTGGAATGTATTCGGCTTCTCCAACCTCTTGTTTAATAACGGCATGTCGGTGGCTAAAAGTTCCACGTTCTACATCTTGGCCTGCCAATCGAACTGGATGTCCTTCATCAAGCAATGTCGCATAGGCAAGTAATTCACCCATTGCCCAATCGATGACACCGCTTTCAATCATTTTTTTGCGTTCATTAAATAGATTCTGAACCTTTTTAATGGGCAGATTGGTTTCGGGAATGGTTGATATTTTTAGACCTATTTCTTTTAATTTTTTTAGGGGGACATTGGTTTTTGCCACTATTTCAATGTCCTTTTCGCCTGGGTGACGATAGCCTTCCCAAGTATTTTTAACTACTTTTTCAGGAGGTGTGTATTCACCCTTGGCTTCTTCGAATTTTTCTTGAAGTAAATTTTTAAATTTCTCTTCTAGTTCTATTGCTATTTGGGCATCGATTTCTCCACGGTCCATGAGTTGTTGCTTATAAACTTCTCTTGGGTTGGGGTGTTTGTCGATGAGTTTATACATTTCAGGTTGAGTGAATCGAGGTTCATCGCCTTCATTGTGTCCGTATTTTCGATAACCTAAAAGGTCTATAAATATATCAGAATTAAATTCAAAACGGTAAGCCATTGCCAATTTAACTGCGTGAACAACCGCTTCAATGTCATCGGCATTCACATGCAATACAGGGCAGAGTGTAACTTTGGCCGCATCTGTGCAATAGGTTGATGTTCTTGCGTCAAGATAGTTTGTAGTAAATCCAATTTGGTTGTTTGTTACAATATGCATGGTTCCGCCCACGTAATAACCGTCTAAACCACTCATTTGAATTACTTCATAAACAATACCTTGACCTGCTACAGCCGCATCCCCGTGAATTAAAATCGGACAAATCTTGTTTACATCATGTTTGTATTTATTGTCCAGTTTTGCGCGAACCAATCCCTTTACCACTGGATTTACGGCTTCCAAATGACTTGGATTATCGGCCAATCTTAAATGGACCGTTTTTCCGGTGGCACTCACTACATCTGTGCTATAACCTAAGTGGTATTTTACGTCGCCTTCAAAATCGTCAAAATCTCCACCTTGAAATACCTTCCCTTCGAATTCAGAAAATATTTGGCTATAAGTTTTGTTGAAAATATTGGCCAGAACATTTAATCTACCACGGTGAGCCATCCCCAAAACAAATTCTTCTACACCCAATTCGGCACCGTATTGAATTACAGCATCCAAAGCTGGAATTAAGGCTTCTAAACCCTCTAGAGAGAATCTTTTTTGCCCAATATATTTTTTATGTAAAAAATTTTCAAAAACAGTGGCTTGATTGATTTTGTCTAAAAAATGTTTTTTTTCTGCAACAGAAAGTTGCGGAATATTTTGCGTTTGTTCAAAACGTTCTTGAAGCCAATCACGTCTTTTAGGTTCTCTAATGTATGAAAATTCGCAACCAATGCTTTCGCAATACGTGCGTTTTAGTTTGGCAACAATGTAGCTTAGTTTGGCAGGACCCAAACCAATTTCAATGCCTGCGTTAAATGTTTTATCTAAATCCCCAGAATTTAATCCAAAATTTTCAATGTCTAATGTCGGAGTATAATTGCGTCGTTGTCTAAGTGGATTCGTTTTGCTAAACAAATGTCCTCTTTGACGGTATGCATGAATCAAATTTAAAACATGGATTTCTTTAACGGCATCTTCGCTAACAACCTCTCCTTGTTCGTATTTTTTAGAACCTAAATCAAATCCTTCAAAGAATTTTTTCCAACCAAAATCAACACTTTCGTTGTCTGATTTGTACTGTTGATATAAATTATCAAGTGCTGACGGATCTGCGTTAAGTAAATAGGATATATCTGAACTGCTCATACTAAGGTGCAAAAATACCTATTTTTTTTGGTGGATAAATCACCACAAGTAAGAAATCACAAATTGCACCAAGATTACGAACAACAGTGCATCATAACGGTCTAAAATACCACCATGTCCTGGAATAACGTTTCCACTGTCTTTTACTTTCGCCTTGCGTTTTAATGAACTTTCAAATAAATCGCCCAATGTCCCAAATATTGAAACAAAAAGGCCTAGAATCACAGCTTTTTCGACTGAAAAATTATGGTATCCGTTGCCGTAATATTGACTTGATTCTGGTGTTAGAACCAGTAAACAGTACAAATATCCAGAAATTGCGGTCATAATTGTACCTCCAATAAATCCCTCCCAAGTTTTGCCTGGGGATATATTGGGAGCCATTTTGTGTTTGCCAAATAACTTTCCAAAAACATAGGCCCATGAGTCAGAAGACCAAACCAGTACAAACAACATAAATGGCAAGTACGGATTGTATAATTGAATCTTTTGAGACAATGAAAAATCTAGAAAAGTATAATTATAGGGGATGAGTTGTAAAAATATTAATGGAATGCTAATGTAAAATTGACCGAACAAAAAGGGCTTCCACCGTTTTTTGTCAACTAAAAAAACACCTAAAGTAAAGAAGCCAAGAATGGCCAATAAAACAATAAAATTTAATATGTAAAAGGATGTAAGCAATAATACTAGTCCAGAAAGTAATGAAATCAATACCACTAAATTATTTTCTTCAGTCAATAATTTATTCCATTCCCAAAGTCCAAACACCAATACAATGGCTGCAAAAATGAGTAATCCCCACGGGCCGGAAAAAACCAAAAGAAGTGAAATGGCTATGAGCCCAATTCCGCTCAAAATGCGTGTGAAAAAGTTATTCATTTTCTTGTTTTGTTAAGTTAAAAATGGACAATCCCATGATGATTGAAGCCGGAATGGCGAATAGAAAATTTGCAAGAATTTCATCTACATTGTAATGAATTCCCGATCGTTTAAATTCTTGTGAAACATAATAATATAGAAAAACGGTGACCCCGTTAAATATAAAATGGGTGATAGTATTATACCATAAGTGAGAATTCTTAAATGCGAGGTATCCAAAAATTGATCCCATTAGGAAGATGCCTGGAAGTTCGTAAAGGGACAAATGAATAATGGCAAAAACGAAACCTTGAAAGAGGAAAGCAGTGAGGGCTTTTTTATATTGAAGCAGGCCTATTTTTAAAATGATTCCTCTGAATATAAATTCCTCGAGGATGGCGGGAATTAAAGCGATAAGTACAATGCAAAATAACAATTCTGAAATATGATTCATGTCTAACATATTTTCAAATAATACATTGCGCATATTTGATAATTTCTTAGCGATTCCTTCAACTGATTCCGGAAAAGGCAATTGGGATGTCCATTTTGTCAAAACAGATATAACGGGAATGGCAGAAATCCCCAATAAAACCGACCAGCCAATTTTGAGTAACAATGGCTTTTTATTGTAATGTCCGATTTCATTTATGGAAATTCTATTAATTAACAAAAACAACACCGATGGAACCCCCATATAGCATAGGAAATTTATTAAATTCGAAAATCTTCCAATGTTTATTGATAAGGCTGTTCCATTTGGACGGCTCATTAATTCTGCCACTTGGTCGGTTGAAATGTTAAAGGCAGCGGCCAAAATTATTTTCGAAAGAAAAAAACCAACCAGTTGAAAAATGAGTATAAAGATGAGTAAAATACTCAATCCCCACAAATTCATGAGCGGCTTTTTATCAATTGGTTCGTTTGGTGAAATCATTATTCGTAATTTTGCACAAAGTTGGTAAAAATTGGCGACATAGCGTTAGGTGATTTTCCATTGTTGCTTGCACCAATGGAAGACGTGAGTGATCCTCCGTTTCGTTTCGTGTGCAAAGAGCAAGGTGCTGATTTAATGTACACCGAGTTTATAAGCAGTGAAGGGCTAATTAGAGACGCCGCAAAAAGCCTGCAAAAGCTCGATATTTTTGAATACGAACGTCCAATTGGAATACAAATATTTGGTTCGGATATTGAATCTATGGTCGAAGCAACCAAAATTGCGACACAAGTGAATCCCGATTTAATTGATATTAATTACGGTTGCCCGGTAAAAAAAGTGGCTTGCAAAGGAGCTGGAGCGGGTATTTTAACTAATCCTGAAAAGATGGTGAAAATGACCAAAGCCATTGTAGACGTTACCCATTTGCCTGTTACTGTGAAAACGAGATTAGGTTGGGATGAGAGTACCAAGAATATAGTAGAAGTTGCCGAACGATTACAAGATGTGGGAATTCAGGCTTTATCCATCCATGGACGAACGAGGGTTCAAATGTATAAAGGTGAAGCAGATTGGACTTTAATTGGGGAGGTAAAAAACAATCCAAGAATGCATATTCCAATTTTTGGAAATGGAGACATCGATTCTCCTCAACGGGCAGTCGAATTTAAAGAAAGGTATGGTGTGGATGGAGTAATGATTGGCAGAGCCAGTATCGGATATCCGTGGATTTTCGCCGAAATCAAATCGCTTTTGCACGAAAATAAAGTCTTGGATGCTCCAAGTTTTGAGGAACGCATTCGGGTTTGTAGATTACACTTCGATAAGTCTATAGACTGGAAAGGTGAACGTGTTGGAATTGTAGAAATGCGTCGACATTATGCAAATTATTTTAAAGGTATTTCACACTTTAAAGAATACCGTCAAAGACTGGTTTCTGCTATTACTGTTGCTGAAATTTTGGATATTTTTGAAGATTTAAGTAATTTTTCTGTCATGGAAATGTCGAAAATCCTTGAATGATTCATTTGTTACCACAATTGATTTATTCAAATTTGAAAAAATTCATATACATTTGCTTATTACCAAATTTAACTATGAAAAAAATATTACTTTTTTTGGGGATTGCTCTAGCTGCACAAGCATCATATTCTCAGTATTACTACATTCCTTCGCTTAATGCGGGAATGAATCCAGGGGGAGTTAATCCTGACGGAGAAAATCCTTATCCAGCTGCGGCAAATACAGGCTGGTCTGACATTTGGAATGGTACAGGTACGTCTTCAGTAGAATACACATCTGAACAAAATATTCCGTTTGCATTCAAATTCAACGGCAATTCAGTAAGCAAATACACTGCGGGTAACTTCGGTGTTGTGTCTTTTGACGCTGGAACTCCATCTGCTAAGCCAACTGGTTACAGCAATGTTACATTGCCTTCTTCTTCAATTCCAAACAATTCAGTTTGTGTTTTAGGCATTAAACCACAAAGCATTACAAGTGGAACAACAACATACAAGAGTGCTATTATGACAAAAACATACGGTACCGCACCTTACCGTCAACATTGGATTTGGTTTAACTTCTTCAGCGAAGCGAACATTAGCCAAGGTTGGACTTATTGGGCGGTTGTATTGGAAGAAACCACCAACAATATTTACTTGGTTGATATGAAAACATTGTGCGTAAGCAACAATGCTTTGTGTAACAACAACGTTAAATTATCTGCAGGTATTCAAATTAGTTCTACTGAAGCATATAGCGTGAGTGGATCTCCTAATTTGGGCGCTCAACAAATTACACAGAATATTTTTACTGCAGCAGACAATAGCTATTACACCTTTGTTCAAGGAAACCAACCTAGTTACGATTTGTCAGGTAAATCTGTTAGCATCAAGCCTTATTTAATGTTGGCGGATGCCCCTTTCAGCATTTCTGGTACTTTTATGAATAATGGAACAAATAAAGTTACTACTGCCGATTTGAACTATTCAATTGATGGTGGAGCCATAGTTACTGGTGCTGTTTCTGGTGCAAGTTTATTGACTTTCGAAACCAAGTCAATGACCCATCCTACAAAATGGACTCCAACAGCAGTTGGAAAATACACCGTTCGCCTTTGGGCATCAAATATCAATGGAAATAGCGACGAAAATGGTTCAAATGATACAACCATGTTCGTTGTAAACGTAGTAGATAAATTTGCACAGCGCAACATGTTGAATGAAATATTCACTTCATCTACTTGCGGACCTTGCGTTGCAGGAAATGCAAATTACAAGAATGTAATTATCGGAAAATCAAACCATTCTACCATTAAATATCAAGTTAACTGGCCTGGTACTGGTGATCCATATTGCACACAAGAATCTAGAGACCGTGTAGGCTATTATGGAATTAATTCAGTTCCAAGAATGGAAATTGACGGTGGTTGGGATCAAAATGCCAGCTCGTTTACAAATAACCTTTATGGACAATATGAATCAGATCCAGCATTTGTAGAGATTACTGGCAATGTAACCATCAATTGGCAATATAAAGTTTCTGCCGACATCACAATCAAGCCATTGGCTGATTTTAATTCTAATAACCTAAAATTGTTTGCAGTTATTACAGAGGGTCAAACGTTTAAGAATAAAAAATCCAACGGCGAAACTGAATTTGATGACGTAATGAAAAAGATGATGCCTAACAGCACTGGTTTGGCGTTGTCACCTCTTACGAAAGAAGTAGATGTTAATAAATTATTAGAACATACGTTCTTGGGTTGGTACCGTTTACCAACAGATGGTTCTGTTGCACAACATACCAATCACACAAAAGAGAATAGTATTGAAACTTGGGATGATTTGAACGTAATAGTTTTCATTCAAGATGCAACCACAAAAAAGGTAATTCAATCTCAATCTTTCCCAGTTGCAGTTTTGTCTGTTGAAAGCAATGAAAGCAATGTAATGGTTTATCCAAATCCTTCTAGCGAATCTTTCCAGATTACTTCAAATAAATTGATAGGTCAAAATGCGAATGTATTGGTAACCAATATGCAAGGACAAGAAATTTACAATGGTAAAACAGCAAATGGACAGTTAAGTGTAAATACTGCTGAATGGACTGAAGGAGTATACTTGGTTTCTGTTAAATCAAGTGGATTAAACTTCAATACAAAAGTTGTAGTTCGTCATTAATATTTACTTTTGAGAATATAAAAAAGGGAGAATCCGCGGATTCTCCCTTTTTGTTTTGCGTTATGTTCAACAAAGATTAAAATATATTTTTTTAAATTGTATTTTTGTGCCAAAATTCATCCCACCATGTTATTGCGAAACATTGTTAGTCGGGAGGAGTTAAAGCGCAGAATGGATGCAGATACACGTCCTTATACTACGGTCTCCTTCTATTGTTATCAGTCTATTGATTCCCCTTCATTATTTAGGGATGCTTTATATAAAGATTGGCAACAGTTTGGAGTTGTAGGTAGGGTCTACCTAGCGAATGAAGGTATTAATGCCCAGGTGGCCATGCCATCGGTCTATTTTGAGGGATTTAAAGAGACTTTATATAAAATTGATTTTCTGAATGGCATACGATTGAATACGGCCATTGAAGAAACCCAAAAGGCGTTTATTAAGTTGGATATTAAAGTAAAATCTAAGATTGTTGCCGATGGAATTGAAGATCCAACGTTTAATCCCAGCAATACCGGAAATTATCTAGAAGCAGAAAATTGGAATTCGTATTTAGAAGATTCCAATACGGTTGTAATCGATATGCGGAATCATTATGAAAGTGAAGTCGGACGATTTGAAAATGCCCAATGTCCTGATGCAGATACGTTTAGGGATGAGTTAAAAATGGTTATCGACGAATACGAAGACAATAAAGACAAGCGTATTTTGATGTATTGCACTGGAGGCATTCGTTGCGAAAAGGCGAGTGCATGGATGAAACACAACGGGTTCAACGAAGTATACCATTTAAAAGGGGGTATTATAAACTATGTACGTGACGTTAAAGAGAAGCAACTTGAGAATAAATTTAAAGGGGTAAATTTTGTGTTTGACCAACGGTTACATGAACGCGTGAGTAACGATATTTTGGCAGTGTGTCATCAATGTGGTGAAGCTGCAGACGTGCATATAAATTGTGCAAATACCGGTTGTCATTTGTTGTTCATACAATGTGAAAAGTGCGCTCAGAAGTACAACAAATGTTGTAGTGAAGCATGTGCCGCTGTAATAGAATTGCCCGAAGATGTTCAGAAAGAATTGAGAAAGGGAAAGCCAGCAGGGAGAATATTCAGCAAAGGAAGATTTAAACAGAGTGTACAATAAATTATAAAAAATTTCGTTCTAGATAGGTTTGGGAGTTAAGTGAACTAAAAATTGTACAGTAAACAAATATTTTTTTGTATTCGTTGATTGGATTGGTTTTATATTCGCGGACTCAAAGAACAACAGTTATATATTGAATAAAGTGAAACACGGAACGACAATCAATTTGAAGCATTTATTCAAATTTGTGATTATAGGAATATTTTTTTTATCGGCTTCATCGCTTTACAGTCAGTGGGGCAGTGAAGATGATGCAGCGGCCAAGGATTCAACTTCGGCTGATACATCTGCAAAACCGGGTGATGGTTTTGGATGGGGTGGAGAAGGTGCTGCAGAACAACCCAAAATTGTTAAAAATCCATATGTTCGGTTTATACCTCCATACGACACGCTGCGTGAGTTAATTTTTTATGAAGGAATTATTGAAGACGAAGAATGTGAAACCTGCACCGAAGACTCTTTATATAATCGAGCAAGGAATTATTTGGTAAAACGTTTTGGAAAAAAAGATTTAAAAAAGTTTATTGTAGAGGATAAAAGACCTGGAACCTTAACTTTAAAAGTAAAGGTACCCATGGTATTAAAGTCTGGTAAATATGCCAAAGCAAGAAACGGTGATTTAGAGTATACCATTTCATTGCGTTTTAAAGAGGCAAGATATAAATATCAATTTGGTCGGTTTGCTCATGTGCAGTTGCCACAGGGGTTAAACTCGACCACTGTTAAAACATACCACGAATATTATATGAAGGCCAAACGGGGCTTTGAATCTACCGACAAATATTTATTGGCGGCGGATGATGAGGTTAAATCCATAGTAGAAGGCCTAAAGCGTGCGTTGAAAGAGCCATACAAACCAGAGGAAGACGACTGGTAGATTGGAAAATTTCAAGGCAAAAAAACGGTGTCTATTTTTTAGTTTAAAAAAAACTTCGTGGATATCTTGTTAAACAAGAAATTATTTGCTATTTTTGCAACCCCAAAATTGACAAAAGAATACGAAAAGTGAATCCTTTAAGTACATACAAAACCATTTCTGCGAACAACACAACAGTGACTAAAAACTGGTTTGTTGTTGATGCCGCAGGGCAGCCGTTAGGCCGTTTGTCTTCGCAAATTGCGATTATTATTCGCGGTAAGCACAAGCCATATTTTACGCCACACGTTGACTGTGGAGATCAAGTAATTGTGATCAATGCGGAACAAGTGAAATTGACTGGAATGAAATTTGATAAGAAGGCGTATGTGCGTCACACTGGTTATCCAGGTGGACAGCGTACTACTTTGGCCAAATCAATGAAGCCAGAAAGAATCATCGAATCAGCAGTTCGTGGAATGTTGCCTAAAAATCGTTTAGGCCGCAAATTATTCCATAACATGTTCGTTTACGTTGGTTCCGTTCATCCGCACGAAGCACAGCAAGCAAAACCATTGAAATTTGATATCTGAGAAGCGATATGATAAATAACTCAGGAAGAAGAAAAGCTGCCGTAGCAAGAATTTACCTAAAGGAAGGTAACGGGCAGATTGTAGTTAATAAGAAGTCTTTGGCGGATTATTTCCCTTTGGCTTGGCACCAAAATTCTGTTCAATTGCCTTTGAGCATGAGCGACAATGCCGATAAATACGACATTGTAGTGAATGTTAGAGGTGGTGGAATCTCTGGTCAAGCAGAAGCCATTCGTTTGGGTATTTCTAAAGCATTGGTAGAAATCAATGCCGAATACAAATCGATGTTCCGTCAAGCCGGTTTCATGACACGTGACCCTCGTGTTGTTGAAAGAAAGAAAAGTGGTCAAAAGAAAGCGCGTAAGCGTTTCCAATTCTCAAAACGTTAATATATATCAATGGCATATACTCAACAAGATTTGCTCGATGCAGGTGTTCATTTTGGACATTTAACCCGCAAGTGGAACCCAAAAATGGCTTCATATATTTTTATGGAGCAAAATGGTATTCACATCATCGACCTTAAGAAAACAGAATCAAAATTAGAAGAAGCTAAAGCTGCTGCTAGAAATATCGCAAAGTCTGGTAGACGCATTTTATTCGTGGCTACTAAAAAACAAGCGAAGGAAATTATCGTTACAGAAGCTCAACGCGCTGGAATGCCTTTCGTAACAGAACGTTGGTTAGGTGGTATGTTAACCAACTTCCAAACTGTGAGAAAAAGCATCAAACGCATGCAAATTATTGATCGTATGGCTACCGATGGTACCTTTGGTCGTATCAATAAAAAAGAGCGTTTAATGTTAGACCGCGAAAAAATTAAATTGGCGATGGTTTTAGGTGGTATCGAAGATATGACCAAACTTCCTGGTGCTATTTTTATCGTGGACATCAAAAGAGAACACTTGGCAGTTTCTGAAGCGCATAGATTGGGTATTCCTACCTTTGGGTTGGTTGATACCAATTCTGATCCTACTATCGTGGATTTCCCTATCCCTGGTAACGACGATGCTTCTAAAAGTATCTATCTAATTGCCTCCGAGTTGGCCAATGCCATCATTGAAGGTACTTCAGAAAGAAAACGTGAAAAAGCAGCTGAAGAAGAAGCCAAAACTGAAAAACAAGAAGAACCTGTAACCGCAGAAGCATAATATCATGACAACAATTAGTGCATCAGAAGTAAATAAATTGCGTCAAATGACCGGCGCTGGTTTAATGGACTGTAAAACAGCTTTGACTGAAACCAATGGTGATTTTGAAGCAGCCGTTGACTTTTTGAGAAAACGTGGAGCTAAAATTGCCGCGAAACGTGCAGATCGTGAAGCAACAGAAGGTGCGGTTATTGCAATGACAAACGATACCAACACCGCCGGTGTTATTATCGTTCTTAGTTGTGAAACTGATTTTGTTGCTAAAAATGAAGGTTTCGTATCTTTTGCTAAAGAAATTGCAACTGTAGCTTTAGAATCTGCAGCTGAAAGTGCTGAAGCTTTGAAAGCAATGACTGTAGGCAATGTTGTTTTGGAATCTAGATTGATGGAGGAAGTGGCTAAAATTGGTGAAAAAATCGACGTAGTTAAATACGAAATGATTTCAGGTACCAATATTGTTTCTTACATCCACGGAGCCAACAGAATGGGTGTCTTGGTTGAAATGAACAATACACCAAGCGAAGCGAACATCGCCGCTGGTAAAGACGTGGCCATGCAAATTGCTGCCATGAATCCAGTTGCTGTTGATAAAGACAATGTAGATGCTTCAACGATTGAAAGAGAAATGGAAATTGGTAGAGATCAAGCAAGACAAGAAGGAAAACCAGAAGCCATCATCGAAAAAATTGCTCAAGGTAAATTAGAGAAATTCTACAAAGACTCTACGTTGTTAAACCAAGAGTTTGTAAAAGATTCTTCTAAAACAGTAGCGAAAATGCTCACCGACGTAGAATCCGGATTGACTGTTAAACAGTTCAAAAGGGTTCAATTAGGTTAATAAATATTAAAATTAATTATCCTCCGAATTTCGGGGGATTTTTTTTGCAAAAAAATATAAATTTCATGAAATATAAACGTATCCTACTCAAACTCAGCGGTGAAGCCCTTTTGGGTAGTCAAGAATATGGAATCGACCCTGTTGTATTAGAACAATATGCAAAGGAAGTTAAAAGCATAGTAGATTTAGGTGTTGAAGTGGCAGTTGTAATTGGTGGTGGCAATATCTTCCGTGGAGTTCAAGGTGCTCAAGGTGGTGTGGTTGATAGGGCTACAGGAGATTATATGGGAATGTTGGCCACTATGATGAATGCAATGGCCATTCAAGGCTCATTTGAAAAGTTTGGCATGACTACCCGTTTGTTATCTGCCATTAAAATGGAACAAATTGGTGAACCATTTATTCGCAGAAGAGCCATCAGACACCTTGAAAAGGGTCGAGTGGTAATATTTGGTGCGGGTACAGGTAATCCTTACTTTACAACCGATACAGCGGCCTCTTTAAGGGCGGTCGAAATTGAAGCAGACATTGTGATCAAAGGAACTAGGGTAGATGGAATTTATGATTCTGATCCAGAAAAAAATCCCAATGCAGTAAGATATACCAATATCTCCTTCAAACAGGTTTATGATATGGGTTTGTCTGTTATGGATTTAACAGCAATAACGCTTTGTCAAGAGAACAATAAACCAATTGTGGTGTTTGATATGAACAAACCGGGAAATTTATTAAAATTGGCACAAGGTGAATCTATAGGCACCTTGGTAGAAAATCAATAAATTTTAGGTAAAGATCTATAAAAGAGATTGTCTCAAAAAGGCAGTCTCTTTTTTTGTGTTGATTTTAGGTGGACTCTGTGTCTAAATCAGTTTTATTGGTAACGTGATTTTTGGTTTACACATCCATTGTATGTCGATTTTTTGGATGGATATGGGTTTTGAAGTGGTTTAATAGCTAATTTAATGAATAAGTTGGTTTGTTTGGCGTACGTGAGATTCAGTGCGAATAGATCGGTACCTGGAGGGTTAAAGGTTAAATAGAGCAATTGGGGTTAATCCTTGAGACTAAACACTAAAGAACCCAAAGGTATTTTATTTAATACATCTGGGCGACAGATTGGGTTATATGGGTAAAAATTTTATAAAAGAAAAAAGGCTGTCTTTTGGGACAGCCTTCGTTTTATTAAGATTTTTATCGGATTAATTCAAAGAATTAACGTGTTTTTGTAAGCTTGATTTCAAGTTACCCGCTTTGTTTTTGTGGATAATGTTCTTTTTAGCCAATTTGTCTAGGGCAGTAAATGCTAAAGTTAATAAAGAGGCTGCTTCTGTTTTTGTAGAAGCTTTACGAATGTTTTTAACGATAGTACGCGCAGTTTTATGCTGATATTTATTCAAATCGCGTTTTGTACTATTTGCTCTAATTCTTTTTATTGCTGATTTATGATTTGCCATTTTGTCTTAAAAGGAGTGCAAAGATAAGTTGTATTCTCAAGAATATCAACTATAGATGCTTTTTTTATTCATTTTCTGGGGCAATCCGCACAATTAAACCATCTAATTCGTCGTTCAGGTACAATTGGCAACCTAAACGGGAGTTTTCTTTGACAAAAAATGCTTGGTCTAGCATGTCTAGTTCGGCTTCATTTTGCTCAGGGAGAATATGGTCGCTTTCAACATAAACCTGGCAAGTAGCGCACATTGCCATGCCACCACATTCCCCTTTTACAGGCAATTCAACAGCTTTACAGAATTCCATTAGATTGAGGTTCATGTCTGTAGGCGCCTCATAAATTTGGCTGTCTCCATTTCGATCAATGATGGTGATTTGAATTGTATTTTTCATGATAGATGTGAAATGTCGTTTTCGAGTAAAATTTCAAATTTTTGTGAATCCAACTGTGTCAATTTATACAAACACAAATTGGTATGCTGAAATTTATCCATTTGGTGCAATGGGGTATCAGTTAACAAGCATAAGAAGCTACGCATGGCTCTTCCATGCATGCAAATGAGTATATGTTGATGTGAACTGTCTAATACTTTCTGAAGACCATTTTTTTGTCGGTTATATAACTCCAAAGGTGATTCGCCGTTGGCAATGGAATGATTGAGTTCATTGTTGCGCCATTTGAGAATGGTTTCTCTAAAAAGTTTGTGTTGTTTTGGTGAAGGCTTTTGTCCCTCCAAAACACCCCAATTTATTTCATTGAACTCTGGAATAATTTCCAAAGGTATATTCTTAACAGAAAAAGGCTCTACCGATTGATGGGTTCTCTTTAATTCGCTCACGTAAATGCGGTCGAATGGCACATGCTGATGGGTTTCAAAGAATTTTGTGGCCTGTAATCGTCCTATTTCATTTAAATCTGAATCTATGCCCGAACCCTGAACAATACCCATTTTATTAAATTCTGTTTCTCCATGCCGAATCAAGTAAATTGTTTTTTTGAGGATTGTCATTGTTATTTGCAGTATGAAGAGCGAACTGTGGTTCGACCGTACAAATATACGGGTGGATTTGTTAAATGAATACGGCAAGAATACCTTAAGCGAGGCCATTGGACTGGAAATAACGGAAGTTACCGAGCAGAGTGTACTGGGCAAACTGCAAGTGAGTTCTCAGAATTGCCAACCTTTGGGTTTGTTGAATGGTGGCACATCCATGGCTATCATTGAAATTTTAGGCAGTGTTGCAGCCAATTTGACTCTAGACAGGCAAATCTTTGTGGCCGTTGGCCAATCAATTCAGGGAAGTCATTTTCGGCCGGCAAAATTGGGAGAATGGGTTTTTGCTTCAGCTGCTCCCCTACATGTAGGAAAGAAATCGCAAGTTTGGGAGGTTAGTATTCTAAATTCTGAAGATAAATTGGTTTGCAAAGGAAGTATCACAATGGCGGTTATAACATTAAACAATGGAAAATAAGGGTTTTGCACTTTTGCATATTCCAGGAGAAGACGCCAATTTATTTCACTATTTTAAAGGGGTTTGGGAGCAAAAGTCCTTTTTTAATGTTCCCTTTTTGGGGGATGGCAGACGCTGTGTTTTCGGAGAGTGGGGACAAAATGAGCATTATTGGCAGTTGGCAGATACCGAATACCAACATTTAGCCAAGGCGGAGTTGCGAAAAATATCCCCCGAAATAAGAAAAAAAACAGAAAGAATTGAGTCTACAGATTTTGCGGTTTTTGCAAAAGAAATTACCGAAATCCAACAGGAATTGAGAAATGGTCAGATTCAAAAAATGGTTGCAAGTAGAACCATTTCAATGGAACTGGAATTGAATGAATCGGATACAATAAATTGGTTTTTAAAACTGTCAGAAGTATTTCCTCAGAGTTTGGTTTATGTTCACAGTTCCCCAATTTTTGGCACTTGGATAGGTGCAAGTCCGGAAACATTGTGTAACTATTCACAGGGTACATGCACCCTCATGAGTTTGGCAGGTACTTTGTTTTCGGAGGATGAAATGTGGTCTGCAAAAGAAGAAGCAGAGCAATCAATTACCGCGAAGTATATTCATGAAGTGATTAATAAGTATAGCGAAAAGATAGAAATTAAGCCATTAACGGAATTGCAGAATGGGTCTATTAGACATTTGCTGCAGCAATTTCAATTTGAATTGGTTAAAAATAAATTTGGCGCTTTTGTGGAAGATTTACAACCTACACCCGCCGTTGCCGGTTATCCTAAAATAGAATCAATTAAATGGTTGAATGAGAATTCTATGGTAAAGCGGGAATTGTATGCAGGATTCCTTGGTTTGATTGATGAAGATAAAGCATTCCTGAATGTGAATTTAAGGTGTGCGCAAATTACCGATAAACAAGTGGTGTTTTACGCTGGTTGTGGCATTAATTTAGGTAGTAAATCTGAGCGTGAATGGCAGGAAACCCAATTAAAATCTGAAGTTATTTCTGAATATCTAAAAATTATTCGGGAATAGTTCCTAGATTAATTTTTAGGTCTTCTGGCCCTGGTTTAGGCAGTTTTTTCACATCTATTTTTTTGGGATCTTCAGCAAAGGGCATTTCATTAACTTGTTTCTTTACCCAGGTTTTGCCTTCTTTTGCATATCCTTCGTAATCGCCGGTAGGGATATAATAGCTGTAATTGCCTTTTACACGCTCGTAGGCAGGTTCCAAGTGGTCCAAAATAATCATGTCTACTTCAGGTTGGTAACGCAACACCATTTTTGCACTTTTATGGTATTCGAATATCACGCGGTTTTCGGGTGTTGGATCTTCGTCCCCACTTCTAAATAAAGGAAACCCAAAAACAGGTTCATTTTCTTCAAAATACAATACGTCTAATATGGAACGGTTGCTGGACAGGTTGTGTCCATCGAATCCAAAAACCAAATAAAGTTGCTTTTTATTGAACTTAAAAGGTTTGATTTGATAGTATAAAGCACCGATCCATTGTTCGGAGGGCAAAGCCTCTTCATCTGCATTTTTTGGTAAATTCTCGGATGTATCTAAAAGTGAATAGGTAACGATGTTTTTTTTGACTTTGTATTGAATGACACCAAAGTGGACAAATTTACCGGTACTTAAAATGGCATTATAAGTAAACAAACGCAGGGGAGATGATTCATCTCCCGCAATGGCAATGGTAGAATATTTGAGGGAATCAAAAGGATAAACAAAAGAGGCTGGCGATTTAAGCCCTTCTAACAATAAGTCTTGAATTCTAAAACCGGCATTAATTCTTTCTTTATCTGTTTTGGCTAGAAGAGGCTGATATTTTATTTCCAATATTTCTTTTTCCATATCCAAGTAATTCAGGGCGTCCTGAGCGACTGAGGTGGATGGAAAGAGGAAAAATATCCCCCAAAAAAGAAAGGTTAAAAGATGTTTCACAGAATTTATAACGTAAAACCGTCGGTAAAAATTGGAAGGTGTTAGATATTTTCGATAATCATGGCAGAAGCTCCGCCACCACCATTGCAAATTCCAGCGCCACCAAATTTTCCTTGATTTTGTTTTAGCACATTTATTAATGTTACAATGATTCTAGCACCTGAAGCTCCCAATGGATGGCCTAAAGCAACGGCACCACCATTTACGTTTACTTTAGAAGCGTCTAGATTCATTATTTTCATGTTGGCCAAACCAACCACGGCAAATGCCTCATTTAGTTCAATATAGTCTAAATCTGAAACCTCTAAATTGGCGCGTTTTGCAGCCAAAGGAAGTGCCAAACTTGGGGTAGTTGTAAACCATTCTGGCGCTTGTTCAGCGTCGGCCGCAGAAACAAGTTTTGCCAAAGGCGTTAAGCCAAGTTCTTTTAATTTTTCTCCGCTTACCAATATCAACGCAGCAGCGCCGTCGTTAATGGTAGACGCATTTGCAGCAGTAACAGTGCCGTCTTTTTGGAAGACAGGTTTTAATTCTGGAATTTTATCAAACTTAACGTTTTTATATTCTTCGTCTTCTGAAATAACGACGTCTCCTTTTCTTGTAGAAATGGTAACGGGCGCAATTTCATTGTTGAATTTACCATCTTGCCAAGCTTTTGCAGATCTCTCGTAGCTTTCGATGGCAAATTGGTCTTGTTCTTCGCGGGTAAATTTATATTCGGCAGCACATGTTTCTGCACAAACGCCCATTAAAGTATTGGAGTAAACATCGGTTAAACCGTCTTGTACAATGGCATCTAACATTTGGAAGTGACCGTATTTGTGTCCTGCTCTTGAATTGGGTAAATAATGGGGTGCTAAACTCATGTTTTCCATTCCGCCAGCAACCACAATGTCTGCATAGCCAAGTTGAATACTTTGGGCACCCAAGGCAATGGCTTTCATTCCACTGGCGCACACTTTGTTAATGGTAGTTGCAGGAACATTGTCTGGAATACCTGCAAATTTTGAAGCTTGTCTCGCTGGAGCTTGTCCAACACCGGCTTGCAATACATTGCCCATAAGCACTTCTTGAACAAGTTCTGGAGCAATTCCGGCCTGTTCCAATGCTGCTTTAATGGCAGTTGCACCCAATTGAGTCGCACCAACTGTGGAAAGTGCACCGTTAAAACTGCCCAATGGCGTTCTCTTTGCACCAACAATAAATACTTCTTTTGTCATGAGGTTTTAATTTAAGTGCAAATTTAGGCAAAATCAAGCATTTATTTATGATTTCCAGACTTAAGTGCCATACTAAAACCCATTAATCACATTTTACAAAGGGCATTTGTACCCGACTGTTTTTTGTGTCTAATTGCAATAAATACGTGCCTGATGTTAGAAAATCTACCGGTATGAGGTTAGATTCTAAAAAAGCGGTTTTCAGGGGTTGACCCATAAGATTTAGAATGGAATACGAAAATATTTCAGATTGATGCGTTACTTGTACAAAGTCTTGGGTTGGATTGGGAGAGATGCGAATTGTGTTCGTTTTCATGTCCTTGTTTTTTACACCATAGTCTTCCAATAAATTGATTGCAAACCTTTTGCCCCAAACGCCTATGTCGTCTATAGATAATCCGCCGTTCATGGTTTTTTGGTTAAATTCATTTTTTCCTAAGGATAAAAATCCAGAATATCCCATTCTAATGGAGTCTAAGTTAACATTTAGGATTTTTGATTCATCGGCCAAAGTTTCGCTTACTTTTCGGGTAAATTGAACTTCTTTTTTCAATGTGTCATAGGTAAGTATGAACAAATTCCATTCATTTTGGGGGAAGGCAATCGAGTCTTCTATTTGAATGTTGCCATTGCGAAACAGTTGAAGGTGCAAAAAGGGGTTGTTTAGTGTTGAGTCGAGTGAATTATACACGAGCCAGCCGTTTTCAACTTGTTCACTTCCCCAGCTTAAAAGTGTACCAAAAGAATTATTGGTTCTTTTGGCCCAAAAAGAAAAGGTAAGGTCTTTTTGTTTGTTTTTTGCATCTATAAAATCACAATCGTAACAAATGCCACCGGCATAAGCATATCCACCATTTAGATTCAGGGCCATTCTGTCTTCACCAAAAGTATCGATGTGTGATATCCATTTTAAAGTATCGATGATGAGGCGATTTTTCCTTCCAAATTCATGAAAACAACCTTGTAAAATGCCGTGATTTCTTTTTTTCGAAACGTCTATTAAATGGGTATCGTTGAAGGTTTTACACGTCCAAAAGCCAATGGCATTTTTTGCTTCTACATGACCGTATTCATGGGTTTTTTCAAACTGTGCGTAAGAAATATGGAAGAACAGTAGGCAAAATGGTAGGAGGATGTATTTTTTCATGGATTAATTCATTTTGACGAATTTTGAAACAAAAGGTCCAATTTTAAGGGAATAAACTCCGGGTGGAAGTTCGTGAACATTGATTGAATTGGAAAGTCCGCCGTTTTGTTTTTGTGTGCCATCTAAAGCATAAATTTTATATTGGTTGTATTCACGCAAAATGGTGTTTGCAGATTCAATGTTTAAAACGTCAGAAACAGGATTGGGATAAAGGTTGAGAGCGTTGTATTTGAGGCTTTTTGTAGAAACACCGCGGTCATAACAAATGTCGTCAACTAAATATGGAACTCCTTTTTCAATATTTCCAATTCCAACGTCATCCACGTACAATCCCTTGTTTAAGACTTGACCAGTAAATCCGTTTTTGCCTAAACACATGAAACCAGACCAACCTAAATCTGGAATTGTTATTAGAAATGGTAAATCTACATAACTGGAGATTTCAAATTTATCAGATTCATCTTGAAAGTCTAGGACTATATTGTTTTTATAAAAACTGCTTTTTCTATTGGTTGAAATATGTAGTTTTAAATAATACCAAACG
>CAMAQS010000036.1 GCA_945860565.1 Chitinophaga pinensis
TTGCGATTTCAAAATATGTATAATCTTTTGCCAAAAACAATCCTATCTGTTCCCTTTCTTCAATCGTTAATCTACCTTTATAATTCATACTTCAATTTAGTGCTTTTTAACAGTTTGTTTTTTGCGTTAGCACTTTGAAGTCAAGAATAGATTAAATCTATTTTATTGGATATCTCTCAATAGGAATAATGTTTTGAATCTATCTGTATTGGTTTTAGAACTGTTTAAAAGATTGAGCGAAAAATACGAAGGGCGATATTTTTTGAAACAAAGATTAAATTGATTTGTTCACTTCTGAATTATATGCAAACTCAAACACAGATTGATCGAATAAATTCAAAAATTCAGCCATTCAAAGATGAAATCATAAACCACAAGATATATTCTGCAATAAAGAATATAGAAGACTTAAAAGTTTTCATGCAATACCATGTTTTTGCGGTGTGGGATTTTATGTCCATCCTGAAAACACTTCAGAATAACCTTACTTGCACCAGCACACCTTGGCATCCTGTGGGATCGGCGGATACCAGATTTCTCATCAACGAGATTGTGGTGGGAGAAGAATCTGATTTGGACCAATTTGGCATCAGAATGAGTCATTTTGAACTTTATCTTGGAGCCATGAAACAGTGCAATGCTGATACATCCCAAATTGAGCAATTCATATCTATTTTTTTAGAAACTGGGGATATAAATCGGGCATTTAAAGAGTCTGGAACGCCAGCAGAGGCAGCGGAGTTTGTCGGTTTTACTTTTAATTCAATCGCCCAAAACAAAGTTCACGCGCTTTCATCTATTTTTACTTTTGGAAGGGAGGATTTGATTCCGGGAATGTTCATGGCTATGGTGAATGACATGCACAAACAATTTCCAGATGAAATATCAACTTTTAAGTATTATTTAGAAAGACACATTGAAGTAGACGGAGATCACCACAGCCATCTAGCCTTACAAATGACCGCAAATTTGTGCAGCGATAATCAGGTTTTCTGGGCGGAAGCAGAAGATGCCTCTATAGAATCATTAAAAATGCGCATTAAACTTTGGGATGGAGTGTATAATAAAATAAAGTCCCGCGGATGAATCCTCGGGCTTCAGCCCGAGGAAGCGGAATAAGAATTTATTTGCATTTTTCAAATATTTGCATAATTTTGCAATACTAACAACCGTTAGTTAGTTTTATGTCGCCAAGGAAATTAGAAATACATCAAGTCGCCGCGACGCTCATGCGCCAGAAAGGGTATGCCAATACCACCGTAAGAGATATTGCCAGCGAAATGAACATGGAAGCGGCTTCTTTGTACAATCACATTGCATCCAAAGAAGAAATTTTAGCCAACATTTGTTTTCAATTTGCCGATCAGCTTGAGCAAGGGATTTTGGAAATTAACGACATTTATTTCAACGCAAAAGAAAAGTTGAAAATGGCGATTACACAGCATATTTTGCTGTTAACACAAGATTTAGATGCATCTTATGTGTTCATCCACGAATGGAAATACCTTACCGACGATAAAAAAGTAGAATTTATAGCACGCCGCGATGTTTACGAAAAACAGTTCAGAGACATTGTTGTTTTAGGAGAAAAAGAAGGTTCATTTTTAGAGGTAGACCAAAAGTTTGCGGTTATCACAATTCTTTCTGCCATCAATGCAACCATTGAATGGTACAAACCAAGTGGCAGCTTAACTCCTCAGCAAGTAGCAGACAAACTCACTAATTTTATCCTTACCGGATTATCAAACCCACACCATTAATTAATTTAAAAATATATGTACGGAAACGCTTACGTCGAAAACAACGGACAACAGCACAATTCGCTGACCGCAAACGAAGATCCAATTCAATTGGCAGCATTTGAAGCCCGCATTGCTGCTGGCGACAAAATTGAGCCACACGATTGGATGCCTACAGAATACAGAAAACAATTGGTCCGCATGATTGAACAACATGCTCACTCTGAAATCATTGGTGCCCTTCCTGAAGGAACTTGGATTACCAGAGCACCTGGATTTCGCCGTAAATTGGCTTTAATGGCCAAAGTACAAGACGAAGTAGGTCACGGTCAACTGTTGTACAGTGCCGCCGAAACTCTTGGAAAAAGCAGAGAAGATATGACCAATGATTTAATCTCTGGAAAAAGTAAATACAGCAACGTATTTAACTATCCAGCATTAACTTGGGCTGATTCTGCCGTAATTGCTTGGTTGATAGATGCTGGTGCAATTGTAAACCAATTGGCAAACTCAAAAGGCAGTTATGGTCCTTATTGCCGTGCGTTAGATCGCATCTGTGCAGAAGAATCCTTCCACTTAAAATATGGTCACGATAATGTGGTGTTTTTGGCTACTGGAACTGCTACCCAAAGAGCCATGGTTCAAGATGCCTTAAACCGTTGGTGGGAGCCCATTATGCATTTCTTTGGTCCTTCAGATAAAATGTCTGTGCACACCGAAACCCTAATGCGTTGGAAAGTTAAAATGGCAACCAACGACGATATGCGTCAAACATTTTTGGATATGTATGTTCCTAAAATTTGGGATTTGGGATTAACCTTGCCAGACACGGAATTGAAGAAAAATCCAGAAACCAACAAATGGGAATTCACAGAACCAAATTGGGAAGTATTTAAACAAGTCATCAACGGAAATGGCCCTTGTAACAAGGAGCGTTTGGCAGTGCGCAGAATGGCCGAAGAAAAAGGCCGTTGGGTACGTCGTGCGTTGTTGTCTGAAAAAGCAGAATATGTAGCCCCATTGGCATAATTGTTATGAACATAAAAAGTCTAGACCCCAGAGTTACCCGCGCCAATATTGACGAAAATGCACAAGATGGCGTATTAAATCCGTTAGACCACTTTCAAACCTACGAAGTTTTTGAACAAAAGAAACGCGGAACACATCACATTCACGTGGGAAGTGTGCACGCGCCATCGCCAGAATTGGCCATGATTTTTGCCAAAGAACAGTATACGCGCCGCGGACAATGTGTGAACCTTTGGGTGGTGAAAACACAAGATGTTTTTGTAACCGAATACACAGATGCCGATATTTTTGAAACCACTGCATCTAAAAAGTACAGAGAGCCAGACGCTTATAAAGTAATTGATAGAATCAACGCTTACAAAGAAAGAACCAAAACCAAATCTACGATCTAATGGAATTTACTGATAAACACGTAATGGGTCTTAAAGACCTTTTGTATAGAATGGCAGACGATTTGCTCATTTTAGGTCATAGGAACAGTGAATGGACTGGTTTGGGTCCAATATTAGAAGAGGACATTGCATTTTCAAGCATGGCTCAGGATAAAATTGGACAATCGTTGGCATTATTTGAAATATTGCATGAATTGGGTGAAAGTGAGCCAGATACAGTTGCTTTTACAAGAAACGACAATCAGTTTCACTCCTGCCAGTTGGTTGAATATCCCATTGGCGAGTACGATTTCTCTTTGGTAAGACATTTTTTCTTTGACCACGCAGATGCATTGAGATTTGAAATGTTAACTGATACCGTGGTTGAACCGTTACAAATGGTGGCACGCAAATTCAAGGGTGAAATAAAATACCACACTATGCATGCCGATATTTGGTTGAAACAATTGGGCTCCAGTTCGGAAGAAGCCAAATTGAGAATGCAACATGCCATTAATGAGGTATTTCCTTTGGCTTTGGGGATATTTGAGCCGTCAGACTATGAAGCAGAACTCATTGAATCTGGCATTTTTGCTGGAGAAGCTGAACTTCAATCGCGTTGGTTGGACAAAATTACCCATCTGTTAACCAGTTATGGTTATACAATCCCTGTTTTATCGGATACTGTTTCTGCTTACGGTGGACGCAAGGGCAAGCACACTCCTTTTTTGCAACCATTATTGGATGAAATGACCGAAGTATTTCGTATTGATCCAGCGGCAGAATGGTAAAACCTTTAAACAATAGAGAACAAATCATAAAAAGTGCATTGGAAATGGTTGCGGATCCAGAAATCCCAACCATTTCTATTGTAGACTTGGGTATTGTAACAAAAATAGAATCCCCCCAAGAAAAAGTAGCCAACATACAACTTACACCAACCTTTTCGGGATGTCCTGCCCTTAGGGTTATGGAGCAATTGGTGCACGACAAGTTAATAGAAATAGGCTATACCGAAATTTCCGTAGTCACTTCTTTCGAAACACAGTGGAATACAAATATGATTTCCGATAAGGGCAGAGAAGCCTTGTTGAAACACGGTTTGGCCCCACCAGTAAAACACGATGGTTATTTTGAGCTGGATGTTTTAAGCGATACACCTTGTCCGCTTTGTGGCAGCAGAAATACAACTATGAAATCTCCGTTTGGACCAACTTTGTGCAGAAGCCTTCATTATTGCAACAATTGCAGCAATGCTTTTGAGGGATTTAAACCGGTGAGTTAGAAGCGAATATTTGCTGATTCCACAAATGCCCATCCCCCCACAAAAAAAGCAAGGCCATTTACCTTTTCACATTTATTCGTATTAAGTTCCAATATGATTTTTCAAAAAAGAAACTTATTGCACTTTACATTAAGCCTGCTAATACCTTTGTTCTGCTTTGCGTCGGTTTTAAAAGCGCAACGTTGCGGATACGATTACATAGTTGCCGTGGTTGTTAAGGTGGTTGATGAACAAGGAAATAGAAACATTCCCAATCTGAAATTGTCTTTCGTTTCGCCAAACAGCAAAGAACTTTCTTACCAAGATTTCAATCAACCCCAAGTATACATTTCCGAAGATATGGGTACTCCTACACATAGATTCATCCGCAAATCTGCGGATTACGATAAACCCATGTTATTTTGGCAAAATAACAACGCCGAAAGGAATTATCCAGCCTTAGGGAAACCATCCAAATTGAATTTAAAGGAGGACGCATATGTTCTGTTTTTGGATATGCGCAATCTGCAAAATGACCATGGAATGGGAAAAATCCCCAAAATGGTAAAACTTCGGATTGCATTTCCGAACAAAAAGAACATGAAATTAGCAGATTCTATCATTGAAATTCCTTTCGATTTGAATTATCATGTTGCACTTTGCGGCAGCCGTTTGGTTGAAAAAGATTACCAACCAAAGTCAGGAAATACTCAGGGTTATCAAGAAAAATACCACAACGGTGAACCATTTAATCCTGTTGAAATTGACATTTCCAATCCCAATTTTAGTCGGTATTCGCCAAAGTCAAACCTCATATTTTTGCAACCCTTGGTTCATGCGAAATCGGATTTCCCAAGAGCAGACAGCCTATATGCTATCAAAGCCATTGCGGTTTATTCCGCAAGTACGTATAAATTAATCCAAAAGATAGACATTCCGAATCCACTGTATTTATCCAAAAACCATGGCAAAGCCATTGAGATTATGGATTTTTACGGCGACAATCCGGCGAAGATTTTGGATTTTAGGTTACTCATCGCCGAACATAAAGACAATTTGGGAGAGGGTTACCGCAAACACCTGCATTTCACGTACGATACGATTGGGAAAGTTTTTAGAAGCGACACCTTTTTAAATGCCTATTCCAACATAGAATTAAATCCTGAAGCCCGAATTGTTGTAAGGTGGGAATATGAAAATAAACCCAACATGTTGAACATCCATCAATACAAATTAGAAAACAAACAATGGAAAAAAATCAACACTTTTAATAGACCTAAGCCCATTACACCTATACAACCTGTATATCAAGGTCGTATTAAATGCTTATCTAACAATGCGAAGAGTGCTTTTTATCCCATGTATCCATTCGCGAAACGCAGTCTCACCGATACATTTATTTTTGTGAATAATACAAATAAAAAAGTAAGATTCAATGAAGTATCCTCAAATCTTGCCAGCGCATTTAAATTTCCAGAACGTGTAAATGAAGGAGATACGTTTAGCATTGTTTACACATACAATTTAATTCACAACGCGCCTTATTTTTCTTCCATAAATCACGATTTACGATTAAATGTACAGGACGTAGAGCCTTTAGTCATTCAAACAAACTATTCGTATTTGTCGAGAATACCGGACTTTATTGATTCAACAGTTTCAGACTCTGTCGTGTATGGATTTAACAAGGATTCAGTGAATTCTGCAACCTTAAGTCATATTGTAATTTATAGCGAGAAAGATGGTTTAATGGGGCAGGGCTTGATTTCAAAACTTCCTGAAGACAATTTCGCCATTGTAAAACAAGGTAAATGGTTTTCTCACAGAGGAAAATTTTCGTTGGATTTCCATTCTTGGATATTGCGTATTCAGGTAAACGACGACATGATGCGCTCGGTTACCGATTATAACGTAATGGGACGCAAAAATGGTAAATGGAAATTATTGACTAGATTTAACAAGAATAACGACAATTATGTACTGATATCTCGCGGTGTAGATTCTATAAAGGTTGAAAGAGAGGGACTTCAAGCGTATTATTTGCCCATATATTCTGAATATTTGGAGGATTTATACTACACATTTATATTGCTCAGTCCCAACAAGCCAAGAGGAATAAACAGGTACAATGGTGTTAAGAATGTGGTTCCGTATGATTACATCAAAGATTCATATTATGTGTTGTTTAATTGGTCCGAATTAAACCAATTTTACCTTCAGCAACATCCAAATCGGGTCAATAAATCACAAATAATCCCTCATGATACCTTGTTTCAGTTCGCACAATCGTATTTAATAAAGCGATTTCCTAAACTGTTCGGACTAAATCAAATACCACAAGTAAATGGAGATAGGTTGGAATCCATGGTTTTACTGCATTTAACATCCCCCCAAAACAAAGGAACGTTAAATAAAATTGCGGAATACAAATGGGTTAGCGCAGTGAGTCAAGCGGTTCTACTCCCAAGGTCGGAGAGTTTAACTTATCCTACTGCATTGACTGGGATGTTTAATGTAAAGTTAAAAAATCCAATGGGTTACGATTCATTGTTGATGTTAAAGAAAACGCTGAATTGTGAGTTGATTCAAACTCAACCTGAAGGCACTTTTACATTGAAATTATCGCAAAAAATAATTGAAAAAAGCGATTATGAGCGGTTATTTAAATGGTTGGATCACCCAAATATTTATAACTGCAATGCCGAATTTTATTCACCCATTAGGGTTACTTATGATGATATCAGGCCTAGAAAGTCTTTAGATAATCTTCCGCACGAATAAGGTCTTCAGGGGTATCAATGGCTGGGCTGTGAAAGTCAGTTTCTATGGTTTGAATCGTGTATCCATTTTCCAACCAACGCAGTTGTTCCAAGACCTCTGTTTTTTCTAACATCGACTCTGGAATTTGAGTGATTTCAGCTAAGACATGAGGCAGAAAAGCGTACATTCCGATGTGTTTAAAGTAGGTGTTTTCTGTATTTCCACGGTTGTAAGGAATCACACTTCGGCTGAAGTATAGGGCTTTTCCGAATGCATCACTCACCACTTTTACGAAGTTTGGATTGCCAATATCGTCAGATGGACCCATTTTTTTCTTTAGCGTTGCAATATGCACTCCGGGATTCGTAAATGCATTTACCAGAGATTGAACTTGCTCAACAGCTATGAAAGGCTCATCTCCTTGTAAGTTAACCACCACGTCATAATCCCATTTTAACTGACTCAATGCAGCAGAAATGCGATCTGTGCCACTTGGTAAATGGCTATCCGTAAATACTACTTGAACCAATGTTTGGGCAACTTCAGCGATGCGTTCATCATCGGTGGCAACAACAACTCCTGCGGTAGGATTGCAATTCAAAGCCGCTTCAATGGTTCTGAGAATCATAGGTTTGCCTCCAATTAATGCCAAAGGTTTTCCAGGGAATCGAGTACTTCCGTAACGGGCGGGAATTATAATGCCAAAAGAGGGTTGACGCATGTACAATGTTAAGGAAACAGAGACATTATTTTGTGAAAAATTTCATTGTTTTCATATACACCACCGAAAAGTTCACCCCCTGGTCCAACGGCAAATACTGGCACTGGAATTCCGGTATGTTGTTTGGTGGTCCAGGCACCAATGGCTTGTTTCGTGTTTTTATCGTAACCGTTTAAGGCCAATCCACCAGTTTCGTGGTCTGCGGTAATGATAACCAAAGTTTCACCATCTTTTTTAGCCCATTCTACAACAGTGGCAATAGTGCTATCGAAATCCAATGTTTCGGAAACGACGTAATTGAAATCGTTTTCGTGTCCACCCCAGTCAATCTGACTGCCTTCAATCATCAAAAAGAAACCATTTTTATTTTTATTGAGATTTTTAATGGCGCACAAACTAGCATCCCTCAAAAAAGGACCTCTTCCATCCATGAATTTTTTGGGATGTTTAGCGGTATCGTAAAACGCGATGAATTTAGTAGATTCTATGTTTTGCAATGGGGTTGCACTGCAGATGAATTTATCGTAACCCGCTTTTTGCAATTTACTTGAATCAAAAAGGGAGTAATCGCCACCAATGGCAACATCAATAAAACCAGAGTAAAAGTCGTTTGCAATCTCTTTTTCCATCTTTCGGCTAGGCTGATGGGCGTAAAATGATGCAGGTGTAGCATGAGTTAACCCACAGCTGGCAACCAAACCGGTTGATTTTCCTTTAACATGCAACAACTCGGAAAGGGTAAATGAGGGAGTAGAATCAGACTTTACGCCTATGGCATAATTAAAGGTTTTTTCACCGATTGACAATGCCGTTGCGCCGGCGCCAGAATCGGTGATGTAATTGTTGGAACTTGAAGTTAAACTCAATCCCAGGTATTCGGCAAGTGAAAAGACGTGTAATTTTTGGGGGACTTTAGATTGTGCGGCGCTCCATTGGGCTAAACCAGTGCCATCGCCAATCATTAAAATGACGTTTTTCACTTTTCGGGGGATGGGTTTTGCGCTTACAGAATCAGCGTTTTGCTGCGCTTGTGCGTTCAAAATCCCTAACATACAACCAAAAACAACACCCAATTTTTTCATTACTGCAAAGGTAACTCTTGAATAATAAGTTTTTGTTAAATTAGAGAGAAGATAGGGTAAACTTGATGAACATATCGATGAAACTATGAAAACACTGTTGTATTTTTGTAATAATTATTATGAACGGTTTCTTCAAAATCCCAACAGCAAAAAATGAACCGGTGTATGATTATGCACCGCAAACCATACACCGCAAAAAGTTAAAGGCACAACTTGAACAATTTCGTTCTGAAGTACACAATATCCCCATGTATATTGGTGGAGAAGAGGTGAGAACAGGAATTATTAAACCCATTTCCCCCCCACACGACATTCACCATAAAATTGGAGAATTTCATATTGGTACAGTAGAGCATGCTCAAAAAGCAATTGATGCTGCGTTGGCGGCTAAGCCAGCTTGGGAAGCCATGCCATGGGAACAACGCGCTGCCATCTTTTTGAAAGCCGCGGATTTGTTTAGTACCAAATACCGTTACCATATCAATGCAGCCACCATGTTGGCACAAAGTAAAAACGCATATCAAGCTGAAATTGACGCTGCCTGTGAATTGATAGACTTTTTGAGATTTAACGTTCAATACATGAGCGAAATTTACAGCGAACAACCGGGTGAAAATAGCCCAGGAATTTGGAATCGCTTGGAATATCGCGCTCTCGAAGGGTTTGTTTTAGCAGTCACTCCGTTCAATTTTACAGCCATTGCAGGCAATTTACCGACCTCTGCAGCCTTAATGGGCAATGTGGTGGTATGGAAGCCAGCCAATACCCAAATATATTCAGCGAACATGTTGATGCGTGTGTTCAAAGAAGCCGGTTTGCCCGATGGGGTAATCAATTTGGTTTATGTGGATGGTCCATCTATTGGTGAAGTGGTATTTAATCATCCAGAATTTGCCGGTCTGCATTTTACAGGTAGTACGGGTGTGTTTAGACACATGTGGAAGACCATTGGAAACAACATTGCCAAGTACAAGAGTTATCCCCGAATTGTGGGAGAAACAGGTGGTAAAGACTTTATTCTTGCGCACAATTCCGCTGACAAAGATGTGTTGGTGGCGGCAATCATTCGCGGTGCGTTTGAATTTCAAGGACAAAAATGTTCAGCCGCTTCTCGCGCTTACATCCCACAAAGCATTTGGCCTTATGTAAAAGAAAGATTGCAGACTGAAATGAAAACCATTAAGGTTGGTCCAACCGAAGATTTTGGAAATTTCGTGAATGCGGTTATCGACGAAAAAGCCTTCGATAAAATTACAGGTTACATCCAACAAGCAAAAGCCGATGGCATGGAAATTGTATTTGGCGGCAACAGCGATAAATCTAACGGGTATTTTATTGACCCTACCATCATTTTGGCAAATTCTCCTACTTATAAAACCATGTGTGAAGAGATTTTTGGTCCAGTGTTAACCATTTTTGTTTATGAAGATGCAGAATGGACCAACATGTTTAAAGTGGTAGATTCTACCAGTGAATATGCTTTAACTGGAGCAGTGCTTGCACAAGACCGTCAAGCCATTGCAGATGCTACTTGGGCCCTGAGACACAGCGCGGGTAACTTCTATATCAACGACAAACCAACAGGTGCGGTTGTAGGACAACAACCATTCGGTGGCGGACGTGGAAGTGGAACCAACGACAAAGCCGGTGCAAAAGTGAATCTTCTAAGATGGACTTCACAGCGCACCATTAAAGAAACGTTTAATCCTCCAACAGATTACAGATATCCATTCTTGTTGGCAGACTAAGTATATTTTTTATTGATTGAAAAGGCTGTTTTGATTTTCGCAATTAAAACAGCCTTTTTTTTTGGCGGTTATTGCAAGTTTGGGCATCAACTATTTTCGCAAATTCAAATTTTAATGTACATTTGCACTCTTTTTGGGGGATTAGCTCAGCTGGCTAGAGTGCTTGCATGGCATGCAAGAGGTCATCGGTTCGACTCCGATATTCTCCACCAAAGTTTTAAAGCCCCGAAAATCGGGGCTTTTGTTTTTTTTCCCAATTAGCTTTTGACTAGAGTGTCCCACCGCACGGTGCGGGAAGGTCATCGGTTCGACTCCGATATTAAATTCCCACGGGATTCATCCCGTGGTATTTATCTAGATGCCGTCATTTCCAATGAAACAATCTTCTCTAAAATTTTAATACTATTAAAACACCCCAAAATTCATTCCCTGCATTTTATAAATCATCCAAACACATCTAAATGTAAGCACATATCAATTCCCTCTAGATTTATCTAGAGGCTTATATCAAATAAATCAATTCTCTTAAATAATAGCAGCATTAAATTCTTTGTAATTAAATCCCCTCTAGATTCATCTAGAGGAGATCCATCTAGAGGCTTATTATATTAAATCAATCTTCTCAATGTCAAATTAAATTCCCACGGGATTCATCCCGTGGTAGATTCATCATCCAATACAATATCTTTCAAAATCCATCGTAAATTGCGTACTCTTTCTTGAACAAACAATTTTAATTTAACCTCCACTTTATGGCAATCCCCAATAATAAAGAAGATCTAAAACAGGCCATATTGGAAAGTTATAAAAAGTTGAAAACTGAACTTGAGACCATTCCATTTGACTCAACCCATGTAAAAAATTTAAATGGCCACTCAAAAAATTCAATGATGAGTATGAATAATCTATTGGCTTATTTAATAGGTTGGGGGACTTTGGTTTTGAAATGGAATGAAAATAAAACCAATGGAGTTGAAGTAGACTTTCCGGAAACTGGTAATAAATGGAATCAACTTGGACAACTTGCACAAAAATTCTATTCGGATTATGAAGACCTGAATTTTAATCAGTTAAAGATAGAACTTGAATCCACTACCAATTCAATATTAGAGCTAATTGAATCGAAATCAAACCATGAACTTTATGAAACAGCATGGTATGATAAATGGACTTTGGGAAGGATGATACAATTGAACACTTCAGCTCCGTTTAAAAATGCAAAAGACAGAATTAGAAAATGGAAGAAGTCAAAACAAATTAAATAATGTTGTAATTTGTACATTGTTTTTCGACTTGATTTAGAAATAGAATATGGAAAAAGTAAATTTAGAACAGAAATTCGGGTTGTTTTCAGAACACTGGTCACCCAAAATTGTGGGCGAACTAAATGGTCAACATGTGAAACTCGCAAAATTAAAAGGAGAATTTATTTGGCATAAACACGAAAATGAAGATGAGTTGTTTTTTGTTGTTAAAGGAATTTTGAAAATGGAATTTCGGAACAAAACGGTCTATGTTCATGAAAATGAATTTATAATCGTTCCCAAAGGCACAGAACACAGGCCAGTAACTGACGAAGAAGTATTGGTAATGCTCTTTGAACCCATTTCTACCGTAAATACGGGAAATGAAAATACAGAATTGACAAAAACCATTCTAGAAAAAATCTAACCAGCCACATTCCGATATTCTCCAACATCCATAACCCCATTTTAAATGGTAGCATTAAATATCCTCTAGATTTATCTAGAGGGCATATATTTAAATACTTTACACCCATGCTCTTAGAAATTAACCCTAAAATCCCCATGCGAAACAAACAAATCACCCTCCATTTTTACCTCAATAAATTGGGTTTTGAACTGTGGGGAAACAATCCTTTTGACCATTATTTGATGTTGAAAAAAGACAATATTCAAATTCACTTTTTTCTACATCCTGATTTAAATCCCCTAGAAAATTATGGGCAAATCTATATTCGAACAAATCAAATTGATGAACTGTATCAATCGTTTTTGAAGAAAGACGTTGAAATTCATCCCAATGGACATTTGGAAACCAAACTTTGGCGACAAAAGGAGTTTTCGATTTTGGATCCGGACCACAATTTGCTGACTTTTGGACAAACAATCATATAATCCCAAAAAAACATTCCCTTGTATGTGATTTGCAGAATTCAATCGAATTCGTATTTTCTGAGTACTTGGTTTAAGGAAATCCACGAAAATTTCAAACAAAAGATAAATTCCTTGATTTCATTAATTGTATATTGAAATTCATATGCGAATTTGTGTTGCAATTCAGCACAACCGACTGTTTCAATTTAACCTATTGAAAATTATTTACTTTAAAGAATTTATAACTTTGAGAAATTTAACACACCATAACAACTTTAGTTCAAAAATGACTTTATGCATATTCCTTTTTTTAGGGGTATTTTTTAATCTACATGGACAGACCGTAACCCTAACAATGGAAGGAATTAGGTTAGACAAAGGCGTTGTTGCCTTCGGTGTGTACAGAAATCAAAAACAATTTGATGAAGATAAGCCAGAATTAAAAAAGGTGTTCGCCAAAAAGAATTTGAAGTCTGGCAAATTAATGGTTCAAATTCAACTTACTCCCGGAATGTATGGCATCGCCCTGTTAGACGATGAAAACAACGACCGTAAAATGAATTACAACATGATTGGAATGCCCAAGGAAGGTTTTGGTTTTTCTAATTACAATTCAAGTGGATTAAGCAAACCCAATTTTAGCGATTTTGATTTCGAGGTAAAACCCGGTGAAAACAAGGTAAACATCAAAATGCGTTATATTTTATAATACAAAGTATTCCATATTTCGACAAAAACATAATGAATGCGTTATTGTCATCGTAGAGTGCCACGATGGCTTTCTGGATTGAAGTTCACAATTTATTAGACTTGACTTCAAAGTGCTAACGCAAAAAACAAACTGTTAAAAAGCACTAAATTGAAGTATGAATTATAAAGGTAGATTAACGATTGAAGAAAGGGAACAGATAGGATTGTTTTTGGCAATTCTGGCGGCACCTGCGAGGAGGGCATTAGAAAATGAAGGTATTACAACGCTTGAGCAACTCTCAAAATATTCAGTTCAAGAAATTTTAAAATTACATGGAATGGGAAAGAGTACAATTCCCAAACTTGAGAAAGTATTATTTGAAAATAACTTAACTTTTAAATAAGATAAAATCATTTAATTTAAAATCAAACACAAAACAAAAAATATGAGCAAACAGATTTTTAAAAATGTAAAAGTAACAGACGTACAAAAGTCGATGGACTTTTATTCAGCTATGGGTTTTAAAAACAATATACAATTCTCTGATGAAGAAGGAAAATGTATGGTGTGGTCTGACAATATTTTCCTAATGATTATGTCACTGGAGAAGTTTGAAAAGTTTACGACCAGACTTATTGCAGATACAAAAACACATATTGCTGGAATTTTTTCACTTTCAGTGGATGGCGTGGATGAAATAAATACCATAGTAGACAATGCCGTAAAGGCAGGTGGAACCGAAATTAAAGAGCTCGTTGATTATGGATTTATGCAGTATCGCACAGTAGAGGACCCAGATGGTCATACAGGGGAAGTATTTTACATGGATATGTCTAAAATCCCCCAAAATCAAGAACAATAGTTCCAAAATGAAGAAAATTCCATCCCGGCTGACGGGGTGGTCCGAATGTTCCTAAAAGTAATTTGCAAAATGACCTAACCCAAATCTCTCTTTTTGCACAATTTAAGGTCGTTGAGCGACTATACAATTTCAACCTAATATTTCAAACCATTCACCCATTTAAATCCCTCAAAAAAGTTAAATCATATCAGATTCAGAATACAAAAAGAGACTGAACTTTTTTTAAATTGCTGTATATTCCCCATTTATTCATGTACAATTTTTCATACTTCAAGGAGCACGAACAGCAAGCGGTGCTGGAATTGATAGAGAATCATCCTTTTGCCTTTTTAACAGGCAGCGACAGCGAAGGAAATCAAGTGGCAACACAAATTCCGGTTTTAATGGTAGAGAGGGAGAGAGAACTTTACTTCCAAGGACATATCATGCGCAATACCGACCATCACAAAGCATTTATGCAGAATCAGAATGGTTTGCTTGTTTTTACTGGACCAAGTTGTTATGTCAGCGCGTCGTGGTATTCCGATCCTCACATTGGATCAACATGGAATTACATGAGTGTACATGTTGCAGGCAGGCTAAATTTTATATCAAACGAAGAGTTAATCCAATTTATGCGAAAATTGACATTGAAATTTGAAAAAGACAATGCTTATTCTCCCACATTTTACGACAACCTGCCAGATCATTTTTTGAACAATATGTTGCCAGCAATCGTCGGATTTGAAATCAAAGCCCAAAAAATAGAAAACGTCTTTAAGCTAAGCCAGAATCGAGATGATGTGAGTTATCAGAATATCATCCAAAAACTAGAAGAAATCGGAGGCGAAAGTGCACAGGTTGCCGCAGAAATGCGAAAAAGAAGGTGATTTATTTATGCCCAAATTCTTCAATTCCCGGGGGATTCATCCCCCGGAAAGAAAATTAACTCTTCAATTACCGCGGGGTTTATCCCGCGACGGCCGTAGAATATGATTCCAACATTATTTCAATTTCCCCAGCCAATATTCTGTCTTTATTTGTAATGGCATTTCCCGCATCATGGGTGCACAATGTGAGTTTAACCTTGGTGTAATTTATCATGATATCGGCATGGTGTTTCTGTGATTCCATGATATGTCCTGCCTCTTGAATAAAGTCTAACACAGCTAAAAAAGTATCAAATCGGATGTTTAATTCTAACTTTCCATTTATTTCTTTGAACTTCATACCCCTCAATATACTAAATTATTTGGACATTTACAGCGCAATCACGATGAAATTGAACATTAATCTGTTAAAAATTAATGCAATTCCAAATCTGTGTATACAGGCAAATGGTCGCTATAACCACCCAAATACGATTTCCCTCCGAACGACCGCAACGGATATCCAGCAAAATTGCCATCTTGTTGCAACAACCAATCCCTCAAAAACACGGTTTGCTCCGGCATTCGGCTTGTGGGACCTAAATGGTAAAAAGACCTACTGACTATAATTTGATCGAACAAATCCCATTTCCCTTTGTATTTTAGGGTGCCTTTGTCTGGCCAAGTAGTGCGATAAATCAATCCCAAATTAATGGCTGATTGCTCGAAATTCCCTGCTCCCCAAATGTGAAGCATGCTGCTGTCGGTTGGGTTGTCATTGAAATCACCCACTGCAACCCATCGGTACAGCGGTGTGTTTTCAGATATTTGTGTGATGTGCTTTTTTATTGTACTTGCAGCGATCCCTCTTAATTTTCTTGTTTCCAATTCTCCACCGCTTCTTGATGGCCAGTGGTTTACAAAAACATCAAACAACACATTGTTTGATGTGCTTAGCGTAACTTTTAATATGCTGCGAGTCGGTTTGCTTGTATCAGGTAATTCAACTGGAATTAATTCTTCCGCCGCCACTACAAATCCGTTAGGCGAATGTTGCTGTGATCGATATAGCAATGCCACATCAATGCCTCTCTTGTCGGGGGATTCTTTATGTACAATGCTAAAATGTTGTGAACTAAGCCAGGTTGAGGTTTTTACCAAATCTTCCAACACCCTTCGGTTTTCAACCTCACAAACTCCTAAAATATCTGGAGAAATGGAATCGATAACTTGGGCCAGTTTCGACAATTTGGATTGATAACGTTCGCTGTTCCAGGCATTTCTAGAATCTGGTAAAAAATCAGCGTCGTTATTGGGACCATCGATGGTATCAAATAGGTTTTCTAGATTGTAAAATGCCAATCTAAAACGCTGTTGAGGCTCCTTGCTTTCTAAGCGGTCAATGGGTTGATTTGGGTCTGTTTTTGATCCAAACAATCCACAACTGCCAATGCTTAATGCAATGCTTAGATATCCAACAAGTAACGTAAAATTTTGGCGCTTCACCCCACAAAAATAGGATATTTATCGAATAAGCAAATAATGGCAGTGCTGTTAGCGACTGTAATTTGGTGCTTCGCGTGTTATGGCGATGTCGTGGGGATGGCTTTCTTTAATTCCAGCATTTGTAATGCGCACAAATCCAGATTCTTGCAATGCATCCATATTCGGTGCACCACAATAACCCATACCTGCTTTAATCCCACCTACCAACTGATAAACCACTTCACTTAAACTGCCTTTATATGGTACGTTTCCTACAATACCCTCAGGGACTAATTTTGAAATCTCATCTTCTGCGTCTTGGAAATAACGGTCTTTGCTTCCATCTTTCATGGCTTCAATGCTGCCCATTCCGCGGTATGACTTCACCTTTCTACCATCGAAAAATGTGGTTTCTCCGGGACTTTCTTCTGTACCAGCAAATAAACCTCCAGCCATAATGGTATTGGCACCTGCTACCAGTGCTTTAACGATGTCACCGCTATAGCGAATTCCACCATCTGCAATAACTGGAACACCAGTTCCTTCCAATGCTAATCTGGCTTCCATAACCGCTGTTAACTGTGGCATTCCTATGCCTGCAATAATTCTCGTTGTGCAAATACTACCTGGGCCTACACCCACTTTTACAGCGTCTGCGCCGGCATCGGCTAGGGCTTTTGCTGCTGCACCCGTTGCAATATTTCCAGCAATTACCTGAAGTTGAGGATATTTGGCTTTCACCTTGCGCACTTGTTCTATAACGCCCCTAGAATGCCCATGAGCAGTATCGATGGCTATCACATCAACTCCAACTGCCACCAACGCTGCAATGCGTTCCATAGTATCGGAAGTTACCCCTACTGCCGCTCCAACAACAAGTCTGCCATGTTGGTCTTTTACTGCTTTGGGATAGTTTTTGACTTTTTGAATGTCTTTAAATGTGATAAGCCCTTTTAAGATTTGGTTTTCATCTACAATGGGTAATTTTTCAATTTTATACTTTTCAAGAATGGCCTGAGCTCCTTGCAAATCGGTTCCATGTGGTGCCGTGATGAGGTTGTCTTTGGTCATGATGTCTTCCACTTTTTTGGAAAGATCTTTCTCAAAACGCAAATCTCTGTTGGTGATTATGCCCACCAATTTGTGATTGTGATCTATAATTGGAATTCCGCCAATGCGGTGATCGCGCATTAACTGAACGGCTTCAGCTAAAACGGCTTGAGAGGTTAACACAACAGGATCTATAATCATTCCACTTTCAGAACGTTTAACCTTTTTTACCTCTTGCGCTTGGCGCTCGATGCTCATGTTTTTGTGGATGATTCCAATGCCACCTTCACGGGCCATAGCAATGGCCAACTTGCTTTCAGTAACAGTATCCATTGCAGCAGATACAATGGGGATATTTAAACGCAAGTTTTTGGTGAATTGGGTGGATGTGTTTACTTCGCGGGGAAGGACTTCTGAGTACCTCGGAACTACGAGCACATCGTCAAATGTAAGGCCTTCTAATAAGATTTTGGTTGAGTTTGATGACATAGCAAATAACGCTTTTAGTGGTGTTGTTATTTGCAGTGCAAAGATAATAAATATCTATCAATTTTCCCTAGCTTTGTTTGCATAAAATTATGAAACCTCAATTTGAAACCACCTATTTGGGTGAATTGCGTTGTGAAAACTTACACTTACAAAGCGGAACCAAGATAATTACAGACGCTCCAACCGACAATCTAGGCAGGGGAGAAGCATTTTCGCCCACTGACCTTTGTGCATTGAGTTTAACAACTTGCATCATTACCACTATGGGGATTTACGCACAACAAAAAGAGTTTGAAATTCGCAGTATTTCGGCCTCTACCCAAAAAATCATGGCGGCGGATCCCAGGAGAATTGTAGAAATCGTATCGATGATTAAAATCTCTTTGGGGGATGTAAATTCTGAAAGACAACAAGAAGGCCTGCGCCGCATTGCACATACTTGTCCAGTTGCAAGATCTCTTCATCCCGATATCCAACAAAATGTGACCATTGTTTTTGAATAATCTGTAAGGTTTTGGCGAATTGCCCGTCTTAAATAGCAGTAAATCGATTTAGGCAGCGTTCCACATCCCCCAAAATGAAAACCAACCCAACAGAAATCAAAACGCCTTCAGCGCAACAACTTGCAGATGTTACTCTTTGGGTGAAATCGTATACCAAACCATTGCTACATTTTGCCATGGGTAAATTGGCGAGCAAAGAAACCGCCGAAGATTTGGTCCAAGCTACCTTTGAAACCGCTTTTGCAGCCTACGATAAATATTCAGGTACTGGCAACATTAAAGCCTGGCTTTTTACCATATTGCGAAACAAAATTGCCGATTTTTACCGATTGCAATTTCGTCAAGCAGCCACCATTCCTGTTAGTGGGTTGCCCGAAGAAGATTATTTTTTTAATGAAGAAGGACATTGGAAAACCAACGACTTTCACCATTATTCCGACGAAAAACACTTGTTAGACGATAATGAATTTAACGATATATTAAGTAAATGCATCAAAACTTTGCCTCCTAACCTAATGGCTGTAATTCAATTGAAGTTTTTGGAAGACAAAAAAAGCAAAGAAGTGGTAAAAGAACTCGGACTTTCGCCTACCAATTTTTGGCAATTGATGCACCGCGCAAAGTTGCAGTTGCGCAAATGCTTATCCGTCCATTGGTTTAATGAATCTACCTTATGAAAAATGCAAAAAAAAATTGGATGTTGACCTGCGATTCTGCCGCACAGCTAATTGAAAAAAGGAATCATGTCTCGCTGGGTCCTGTTGAAAGGATTCAACTTATGCTGCACAATGGGTTGTGTAGTTTGTGTAAGACATACCAAAAACAGAGCGATTTATTAAATAAACACCTTCGTAAAAACGCTTTAAATACTGGGCATGATACGGATTCTTCGGCCTTAGAAAAGCGTATTTTAGAAGGATTAGAGAAAGTTCAAAGGAAAAATTAATTGTCATGTTTTTGTCACACCAACAAATAACAATTAAGGATTCCATTTGATAATCGTCTACAAATGTATAAACAACAAAATGAAAAAGTTTTTTAGCCTAATTAGCGTTGCCGTTCTTGGAATGGGCAGCCTTTCCGCCCAAGTACCAAAACGCATATTGGTAGAGCAGTTCACCAATACCTATTGTAGCATTTGCGCAGGAAGGAATCCAGGATTCGTTCGGAATTTGGGGGGACAATCTACTGCCATTCATCTCAGTATTCATCCCAGTTCGCCTTATCCGTCTTGCACATTGAATAAACACAACAAAACGGAAAACGACGACCGTACAAAATTGTATAATATTTACGGTGGAACACCTCGACTTGTAATTCAGGGTACCGTAATTTCTAGTTCCGCGGATTATTCAATGGCCTCCATTTTTACTCCTTACTTGGATCAAACATCCCCACTGGATGTGTCTGTCTCTTTAAAAGAAGATGGCGATTCTATGCGCGCCCGAATTGTGGTAAAAACAGTGTCGGCACATTCATACTCTACTACGCAATTGTTTGTAGCTGTGGCAGAAAAAATGATTTTATTCGATGCTCCAAACGGAGAAAACATGCACCGAAATGTATTTCGTAAATCTGTGTTTCCCGTTGCAGGATTGGCAATTACTCCTGCTCAAAATATAGGAGATTCTATCGTGATTTTGGGTGCAGTAAAAACCCATGCTGAGTGGAAAAAGAGTGAGATTTTTGCGATTGCTTCGGTGAGCGAAACCAACAAACAAGTAATACAATGTGCTTCTTCTTGGAAAGGGGTCAATACTGCATCAGTAAAGAGTCCATCGGTATTGGAAGCCCAGATTTATCCGAATCCATCCACCGGACGGGTTCACATTGAATTACAGAAAAATGAACCATCTAAAGTACGCATCTTTTCAACCACTGGTGTTTTGATGAATGAAATTACCGGTTCACAGCAGTATGATTTAGACCTCGCAGCATTTTCTAAAGGAGTATATTTTATTCAGATTGAGACCGAAACCGCTCAAAAGCAAGAACGCCTTTTATTGAACTAATCGGATGCCGTATCTTTGCGTATGATGAGTCTAAAACGTGTTATTGCACTGTATTCGTTGTTGTTTTTTGTTTCTTGGGGGATGGCACAAGCTACCCTGAGGCCACTTTCTGAGGCGAAAGGAATTGCTGTAGGTGCAAAAGTGGATGTTTTTTCTGCCATAAATGGAAGCGACAGTCTGGTACATTTATCGGATTATTTGAGCAAAGGTCTAACAGTGATTGTGTTCGTGCGCGGACAATGGTGCCCGATTTGCAACAAACATTTGTCGCATATTCAAGACAGTGTGCAGCAAATCTTGGACAAAGGAGCCAATGTGCTGTTTGTTTCGCCGGAGAAGCCCGATTTTATTCAAAAAATGGCCTCTAAAACGGGAGTCACGCTTGATATATTATACGACGAAGGATATAAAATATGCGATGCATTTGACGTCACTTTTTTGCCTGAAAAAAGCATGCGCGTTTTGTTGAATTCCATGGCCAATGTCAAGTTAAAGGAATCCCATTCCGACGATTCGGAGCGTTTGCCCATTCCAGCAACATTTATTTTGTCGGGGGATGGGGTAGTGCTATGGAGGCATTTCAATCCAGATTATAAGGTGAGGTCTACGGTGAAGGAGATATTAGACAATTTGCCAAAATAACTGAGAAAGCGCATTCCAGTGGATGTGTTTGATGATCCCTTTTTACTAGAAAAGAGTAGGAGGGGAGAGTTGAACTCAATGGCCAATATCAAATTAAAAGAATCCCGTTCCGATGATTCAGAGCGACTTCCAATTTCTGCAACCTTTATTTTATCGAAGGAAGGGGTGGAACTTTGGAGGCAATTTAAACCCGATTATAAGCAGCGGTCTACGGTGAAGGAGATTTTAGAAAATTTGCCAAAATAGCCAAGTTATTGGTGCAATTTGGGGTAGAGTTATTTGCAATTTCCGCAGTGAATAATCGTAGTTTAAAAAATATTCCTTAATTTTGCGGTCCCTTTAGGGAGAGACCCATTCCCATCCGTAATTCACCTGTGTAGATTAATCTACAAACATCTCGGGATGTAGCGCAGCCAGGTAGCGCACTTGCATGGGGTGCAAGGGGTCGTGAGTTCGAATCTCGCCATCCCGACCAATCAAAAAGCCTTTTTTGTCGAAGACAAAAAGGGCTTTTTTTATGCGCCACGAGTCTGATTCG
>CAMAQS010000037.1 GCA_945860565.1 Chitinophaga pinensis
TACAATGCCGGTGGCAGAATCCGTGATTTTCCAGGTGTATTTAGTGGTTCCAAAAACGCTGTCCAAGTGTGTTATGGATAGTTTTATGGAATTGCAATACCCTGGTGTGACATCTATTTTTACCTTGCTTCGTTTTTTTACTTTTACCAGAATTTGTTTGGTAGATACTGAAGGCAGTGGGCCATTATTATCGTGGGCGCGTAACAATATTTTGTAGGGCTCTTTACGGTAATCCGATAAATCGGGTTTCCATGAAAAGGCGATACTTTTATTGGTATAATTAATGGTAGTTATGGAGGCTTTTATTTTTTTATTTTCGGTAAAATAGGTGGCAAAAACGGTGTCGAAGAATTTGGCATTTTTGGATTTAACATCGGTAATGTTAATTTGTAATTGGAAGGTATCGTCGGCCACCACAGAATACCTATTTTCTCCTGAAATAGCAGGTGAATTATTAGAAATGATGTTTTCGTCTAAAAAGACACCGTTTTCGGACATTGTGGTGCTGATTTTGACCAATTTACCTGTAGTATCTAAACGGTATTCTTCTATTTCGTTAGCCAAAGAGTAACTGCGTGTACCGTTTAAATAGAACAATGAATTTCCTGTTAAGGTATCGAAATAGAATCCCTGCGGTGGGTTCAAGGCTGGATTTGCTTTACAGTTATAAAAGAAGGAATTTGGACAAAACACTTCTACAATGGCGTGTTTCAAAAACCCGGATGGGGTATTTACAGAATAGAAATAGGCACGATACGGTGCAATTGCTTTATATCGGACAATGTCATGCTCAAAAGTATCGATGGCAGCGACGGTATTTTGAATTACGGTATTTGACCAAGTCCTATTATTGGGAGGGTGCAGAAATACTGGCGTTTTATTGAGTTTATTGGCGCATCTGTTTAAGTTTGCAAGGTTAATTGTGGAGTATAAATAAAATTCACTTCCCGCTGTATAATCATATTCTCTGGATAATGCGACAACGCCAATGGTAAGTTCATTGCAAAGACTATGGCTGCTTAGTTTTGAAAAAAAAGTGTCTTTTAAATCTAGAGTGTCAATAAAATCATGGGCCTCGATACCAAGTCCTGTTTTAGCCGTATTGGAAGGGTTACAAGGATATTTGCATGTATTGCATAGTGTGGAAACATCTCTAAATCTGTATGGTTTAACCAAACGTCTAGATTTTGAGCCACAACGATTGTATACCGATGTTCTGGAACCAATATGCCATGACAATGTCGGTTGCCAGGTTTCTTCCTTCTTTGAACAATTTCGATACAAAGTCACATAAATTATTAACTTTTGGTTTTCTTGCAATTCATGTCTTAATGTACCTCCAATATAGTCTGCATACAACTTCGGCCTAGAACAAATTAGAAAGACCAATAATAAAACAATATGTAAGATTTTTTTGGTCATTTTTTTGCTTTCGGGGGATGTGAATCGCGGTTGAAGTTACACGGTGTTAAAATTATAATCCTTTCAAAGGCAAATCCAATTTGTAGTTGTTATCGGGTTAAATTGTTGAATAAGTTAACAATTTTTGGTTAAAATATAAGAATTAATAGAGAAATTTTGACAATAGTGCTTAGGATAAGCTGGGAAGCGAAAATAACTTTATCATCCAAAATGCTGTAATTAATTATAATATGAAGATTTTAAAACTAGTCTATTTTTAAGCTTAATACCCCCAAGTGCAGCATAAAAAATCCCCCGAAACACAGATAACTATGAATTCGGGGGATGTTATAAAAAATGGTTAATTAATATTTGATTTTGTTGAAGTAGAATACTCTGCGGGTATTTCTATCGGCCATGTTTTTGATTTTTTGAGTTCCATAAGACAAAAAGTAGTTTTCGTACCAGTAACTCACCTCGGAAGTTGAACTCTTTACTTTGTCGTCTTCATTCAAGGTTTCGATGGGAATGCTCGATGCATCGCGCACAATGTTTCCGTCACTGTTGATGGATTTGCTTACAATTTTGTTGTAAGATGCGTACACCAAATCTACCGTGTTGGTGTTTTTTCCCGGAATGGTGCGGATGAATTTTTTCTGATAAAAGGGTTTGTAACCGGGGTTTAATTCAAATATTTGATCCCACTTTTTATTCCCTTGTTTATCGAAACACACAATGGTTGCGTGGGTGTATTGGTAGCCATCAAATACTTGTCTGTATTGAGCTTGGCCTTTTGAATTGTAGGTTACTTCAGATCTATACGTTGGGTAATAGGCTTCTCCCACATAAATATAGTCTTCGTTTAAGGTGAGGATATTGTGTGTAGCCATTAAATAAGGGTACAATAATTCTTTCCCTTTGGCTTCTGCTTTTTCTTTTTTACGTTCTATTTTGGCTTGTTGTCTTTCTGGCAAATAATTAAAGAAGTTGCTGAAAGAAGTGTACAAATGGGTATTGAGGTACTCTAATTTGCCTTTGTTGATTTTACCAAAGAAAATACCAATACTCGTTCCATAGTTATTGTTGGAATAGGTTCCAGTTAAGGCGTAGATGTCTTCGCCAATGTGGTCCGCAACCAGAGAAACCAAATTGACTTGTTCATTGGTATTTACATTTACGGCATCTTTAAGTTCTCCTTTGTCGAAATACACTAACATATAACTTTCGGAATGTTTGCGGTCAATTCTAAGTTTTAGGGAGATAAAAAACTCTTTTTTATCTTCCATCAATCCAAAGTTTAAAATCTCAAACTTTAAGGATTCATTGTCCGGAAGACGGATGTCTGTGGTTTCATATTCTCCCGTTTTATAATCTAAGATGAGTAATTTGTATTCTTTTTTAATTCTCCCAACGATTAAGAGTGATTTTTCACTTTTGATGATGCTTTCGAATTTGAATTTTTTAGGAAAAACACCTTCTACTCTTTCAAATGATTTTGAGCCTTTGTCCGCATAAATGATGGTAAAAGTGTTCTTTTTGCCTCTAAAAAACTCAAGAATGCCGTCTTCGTTGATGATTGTGTGGGTGGAGTACAATTTTTTGTCCACCATTTCAGATTTTGTTTCTTGCAGCTTTAAATCTGTACCATAAAAATCGTATTTGTATTCGTACTGTCCGTCTTCGGATTTTTTGCTTTTTGCAAAAATCACCATACCATTGGTGCCAATAGGGTGGCACGATTCGTTTTCGTAGCCGTCTTTAATGTCGATTTCAATTCGTCCTTCCGTAGACGATTGCCCAAATCCAGTGCCAACACATGTTGCATAAACTGCAAAAGAAAGCAGGGTATTTTTTAGAAATAATTGCATATTTTTTTATTTTCTGTACCAACAAATCTATTGGAATGCCGCAACAATCCCAAATTAATTGACATTCTTTTATGTTAAGTTAATACAGAAATGGATGTCAATGGTATGCTTAAAATAGGGGATATATACATGCATATTCCCATTAATTCACAATTAATTAATAAATCAAAGATTAAAAACAGGCAGCCTTTTTATGGCTATAAACCAAAAAACTTAGGCGTATAGAGGGAACTGACGCATCAATTCGTGTACCCTAGATTTTACCGAAGCCAAAATGCTGTCGTCGGAGTGGTTTGTTAAGGCCATGTCTATCAATTCCGCAATGGTATCCATGTGTTCTTCTGTTAGACCGCGTGAAGTAATGGCCGGTGTTCCCAAACGCATACCAGAGGTAACAAATGGACTTCTATCTTCAAAAGGTACCGTGTTTTTATTGATGGTAATGTCGCATTTTACAAGTGTATTTTCAGCCAATTTGCCCGTTAATTCCGCCGATTTTGTTCTTAAATCAATGAGCATTAAATGGTTGTCTGTGCCGCCTGATATAATTGCATATCCTCTGTCTACCAAAGCCTTTGAAAGTGCTTGCGCATTTTTTATCACTTGCTGGCAGTAAGCTTTGAATTCTGGTTGAAGTGCTTCACCGAATGCCACCGCTTTTGATGCAATTACATGTTCCAAAGGTCCACCTTGTGTTCCTGGAAAAACCGCTCCATCCAAAATGGCACTCATTTTTTTGATTTCACCTTTTGGCGTGGTTAATCCCCATGGATTGTCGAAATCTTGTCCCATCATAATTACGCCACCTCTTGGTCCTCTTAAGGTTTTGTGTGTGGTGGTGGTTACAATATGACAATGCGGCAATGGATCATTTAATATTCCGGCTGCAATCAATCCAGCAGGATGTGATATATCTGCCAACAACAATGCACCCACTGAATCTGCAATTTTTCTCAATCTTGCATAATCCCAATCTCTAGAATAACTGCTTGCACCACAAATAATTAATTTTGGTTGTTCTTTAATTGCAATTTCTTCTACTGTATCGTAATTAATGGTTCCGGTTTCACGTTCAACACCGTAAAAGCTCGGTTTATATAATTTACCAGAAAAATTCACAGGTGATCCGTGCGTTAAATGTCCGCCATGGCTTAAGTCGAAACCAAGAATTTTATCCCCCGGATTCAAAACACCCAACATCACAGCGGCATTTGCTTGTGCCCCAGAATGTGGTTGAACGTTGGCCCAAGCAGCTCCAAAAAGCTGTTTTAATCTATCGATGGCAAGTTGTTCAATTTTATCTACAACTTCACATCCCCCATAATACCTTTTACCGGGTAATCCTTCAGCGTATTTATTGGTTAAAACAGAGCCCATGGCCTCCATAACCTGTTCACTTACAAAATTTTCACTCGCAATTAACTCAATGCCCTCTTGTTGACGGTGTAATTCGTCGTTAATTAACCCAAAAATTACGGAATCTTTTTGCTTCATTTGAATTCAAAATTACGACATTTTCGCAGATTTAACGGCAGATTTGGCTTGTTTAAAAAAAAATGCGAATAAATCTCACAAAAAAGATAGAAATTCGCTTCACTCAAATAAAGTATGAAAAATAGTCAAGTTCTCCTTCAAAAAATAGGGTATTTTGTGTCCGCATTGGTTTTGTTTTATATTATCTCCACGCGATTTATGAGTCCCGCATTGGATGGCAAAGTATTAAAACAAGGTGATATGCAGCAAGTAAGGTTGATGCGCGCGTATGCCGACACAGTAAAAGCCCAAAATGGAGAATTTGCCAATTGGAACGACCGATTGTTTTCTGGAATGCCTGCGAATTTGATTACAGGTATCCCTCAAGAGAGTTTGATATTAAAACACCGTGTCATTGAAATTTTTGGATTTGTAAAAGCACCGTTTAGTTTCCTGTTTCTGGCCATGATGAGCATGTATATACTGCTGCTGGTGGCCGGGGTAGACAAGTTTTTATCGGTGGCTGGGGCCATTGGTTATGGCTTTATGACCTTTAGCATATCGAGTTACGAGGCCGGACACATTACGAAGGTATTGTCTATGGCGGTAATGCCCGGAAGTATTGCCGGATTGTTGCTGCTGTCGAGGGCCAAATATCTCTGGGGAGCCTCATTGTTGGCATTGTTTTTTGGGGTTTTAGTGAGTTATTTTCACTATCAGATTGCCTTTTATATGGGTATAATTATTGCCGTATTTATGGTGGTTCTGTTGATAAAAACAATCAAAGACAAACAATGGATGCACTTTTTAAAAGTGGGAGGATTTGCCTTGTTGGCCATTGTTTTGGGAACGGTAACTTGTATAGGAAAAATTGCCGATACCATGCAGTATTCTAAAGCCACCATGCGTGGAGGGTCTGAAGTATCGAGCGAAGTGCCAAAAGATGGTCCTAAAATGGTAAATGCCACAGGATTAGATATTGATTATGCGTTTAATTGGAGTTATGGCATTGGTGAAACCATGACCTTATTGGTTCCGCGATTTAAAGGTGGAAGCTCGGATGAACCGGTTCCTGACAATGAAATGAGTGCAGAAAGATTGCCCACGTATTTTGGAGAAATGCAGTTTACAAGTGGTCCAGTTTACATGGGTGCCATTTCAATGTATTTATTCATTTTGGGGATTGTTTTCGCCATTAACTGGCGCAAATGGACACCAGAAAGCCAAGAAACACAAAACTTCTTTTATGTTATGCTGTTTTCCGGTATTACTTTCTTGGTATCATTGATGTTGGCATGGGGGAAATTCTTCCCATTAAACGAATGGTTGTTTTATCATTTGCCGTATTACAATAAATTCAGAACGCCCATGATGGCATTGGTCATTGCCCAAGTGATTGTGCCCTTCTTTGGATTTTATTCTCTCTATAAAATGATCACCACAACGTTTAGTGCAGAGAATACTAAAAGTGCAATAAAATTGAGTGCAATTGTTGCAGCTTCTATTTTGGGAGTGGTGTTATTGAGTGCATATTCGCAAAAGTTTTCTGGATTATCTGACGCGGAAATCGCAAAATCTTCAGGGCAAGAAGCCGTTACGTTCATAAAAGACATGCGCAGTAAATTGCTGTGGAACGACGTTTGGCGTATGTTGATGTTTGTGGTGTTGGCCTTGGCTATGTTGTATGGTGCTTTGAAGAAACAGATTAAACCAATTGTGGTGTCTGCAGTAATGATTTTGTTGGTAGCCATTGACATGTTGGGTGTTTCAGGCAGATATTTAAGCGATGACAATTGGGAAGACGCGGAAACAGAGACTGAAATTGTGCCGTCAAAATTGGATGAACAAATTATGGCCGACAATAAAACGTATGCCCGTGTGTTCGATTTAAGACGCAGTCCGTTTAACGACAACCATGCAGCTCCTTTTCACCGCAATGTGGGTGGATACCATCCGGCCAAATTGAGTCGTTACCAAGACATCATTAGTTTTGGAATTACCAAAAATGGAGAGCAATTAAGCAGCGAAACCATCATGAATAACAATGTGTTGGATATGTTAAATTGCAAGTATGTGTTAACTAGAGACGACAAAAGTGGCGCTGAAAACGTGATGTTACGCAGTTCAATTATGGGCAACGCTTGGTTTGTAGATTCATTGGCAGAAAGCAATTCGGCCAAAGAAGCCCTAACTAATTTGAATCAAATAAACATTCGAAATACAGCGGTAATAGAATCCAACGAAAAAGAAAAACCAGCCAAATCGAGTTATGTAAAAGATACATCGCGCAACATTAAAATTACGTCTTATGCGCTGGATACCATTAAATACCAAGTAAACAATTCCCAAGAAGGATTGGCTATTTTTAGTGAAGTGTATTACAACGAGAAAAACGGAGGCTGGAAAGTGTATGTAGACGGCAAACCTGCCAAGGCATTGCGTGCAAACTATATTTTGCGTGCCGTTGAAATACCTGCTGGAAATCATGCTGTGGTGTGGATTTATGAACCTGCAGATAGAAGTTTGTTCTTGAATGTTGAAATGGCGTCGTCTGCGTTAATTTTATTGGCATTCTTTGGATTGTTGATTAAACAATTAAAAGATGAATATCAGTCTTCTGAATCAGTTATCAAACTGTCTAAGAACGATAACCAATAATTGGAAGAATGCATAAAAAGATTTCAATAATTACAATAAATTTCAACAATTTAGGCGGACTGAAACGCACGGTAGAATCTGTCATCCCCCAAAAACAAAAAGAAGAAATTGAGTGGGTGGTAATAGATGGTGGAAGCAAAGATGGTTCCGTGGAGTATTTAAAATCGATGGAAAGTCATTTCCAACAGTTGGTTATTGAGAAGGATACGGGCATTTACAATGCCATGAATAAGGGATTAAATAAGGCTACTGGAGAGTATGTTTGGTTTTTAAACAGCGGCGATACCCTGAACAATTCCGATGTGTATACCCATGTTTTGAATGTGCTGAATGATGCCGTAGATTGTGTGTATGGAGACACTCTTTTTGTGGATGAGGATGGAAAAGAGCTTGGAAAAATTAGTGAATTGAAACCGCAACCGTTTCCAAAGAGCTTGGATTTTGAAAGCTTTCGGTTTGGGATGAACATTTGCCACCAGAGTTTTATAGCGCGCAAATCGCTGTGTGAGCCTTATGATGAAAAATATAGGTTGGCGGCAGATGTAGATTGGGTCATAAAAATCCTGAAAAAGCGTCCTGTTTGTAAAGTTGTTCCGGGTATAGTGGCCAATTTTGAAGTTGGAGGCAGCAGTTATCAGCATACAAAAAAGGCTTGGAAAGAACGATTCGCTGTTTTGTCTAATCATTATGGACTTCTGCCGAATCTTTTTGCCCATGGGTGGATTGTTTTCCGCAGGATTTGGTTTAATTTGAAACTTCGGGTCCGTTAATTGGTCTTCATGAGTAATACAAGTAGAGTTGATAAAGCGTTGTTTGAAGAGGGACATTACCTCGGAAAACCAGCAGATGCCAATGATTTATTGGTGAAAAGACGCATTGAAGTATTAAAGGAGTTTGACGGATTTTTTGACGATTCTGCCGTTTTGTTGGACATTGGTTGCGGAAACGGAAATACCTCTTTGGCCATTGCCAATGGCTTTAAAGAGGTAATAGGCCTTGAATATGCTGCCACCCACGAACATGATTATTTAGAGTTGAAGAGCTCTTTGGGTGTGAAAAATGCAACTTTTTCTGTCGCAGATATTTGTGAAAAGTCATTTTCTCCTCAGGTTGATCGAATTTTAAGTTTTGAAGTCATAGAACATTTGCCTACCGAAGACGGTGTACGAAATTATGCATCCTCATTAAGGCCAGGTGGATTATGTGCCATTACTGTCCCCAATAAATGGTGGATTTTTGAAACCCATGGCGCATCCTTGCCGTTGTTGCCCTGGAATAGAGTGCCTTTCTTTTCTTGGTTGCCTCGTCCATTGCACGAAAGATGGGCCTTGGCGCGCATTTATACCAAGAATCGAATCGTAAAATTGATGAAGGAATCGGGATTTGAAGTGTTGGAAACCAAGTATATCATGGCTCCTATGGATGTGATAAAATGGAAACCCCTGCAATCGTTTTTGCGCAAATGGGTCTTTAATGCCAATACCACCACCAATCCTTTTAAAGCTGTGAGCATCATGGTATATTGTAAAAAAAATTAAGTATGAAAAAATATAGTCTATTCATTTTAAGTGCTGTTTTGGTTGTGCAATTGAGTGCACAGAAAAAACCAGCCCAAGATTGGCATTTTAAAGAGCCAAAGAAAAAAAACATGGGGATTTCAGTTTATGAAGCCTACAAAACACCTCAAGCACAAGTGCCGAGTAAAACCATTGTGGTTGCAGTAATTGACGGTGGTACCGACGTGAACCATGAAGATTTAAAGGACGTCATTTGGAAAAATCCAAAAGAAATTGCTGGAAACAAACTCGATGACGACAACAACGGTTACATTGACGATGTGTACGGATGGAATTTCATTGGCGGTGCCGATGGTTCCAACGTGGGTGCAGACAATTTGGAAAAAGTACGTGTTTTCAAAAAAATGTCCTTGAAATACGAAACAGGAACCTGGGATGTATCCGATGAAGGGTATCAGAAGTATTTGAGTATGAAAGAAGAAATTCAGGCTGGCAATGAAAGTGGAAAAGCGCAATTGAAACAGTTTAAAACCATTTTAGATGCGTTAAAATCCATTCAAAAGGCGACAAAATCCGATAATCCAAGTCCTGAAGAAATGATGAACGTTCAAACCGAAGATCCTATGATTAACGGAATGGCTGCGGGTATCGCAAAGGCATTAAAAAAGGATAAAATTCAGTTTATTGACGTTTACAATCAATTTAATGATCAAGTAAAAGGCTTAGATACAAGGGTTAATTATCAAAACAATCCTGATTTCGATTCTCGCAAGATTGTAGGTGACGATTATGCCAATTCTTCTGAAAGAATCTACGGAAACAACGACGTAATTGGTCCTGACGCTTCTCATGGAACCCACGTTGCTGGAATTATTGCTGCAAAACGCGACAATAATTTAGGTATGAACGGAATTGCCGACAATGTTAAAATTATGGTTGTAAGGGTTGTGCCAGATGGTGATGAAAGAGACAAAGACGTGGCCAACGGAATCAGATATGCCGTAGACAATGGAGCCAAAATCATCAATATGAGTTTTGGAAAAGGATTTTCTTGGGACAAAAACATTGTAGACAGTGCAGTGGCTTACGCTGAGGCAAAAGGTGTTTTATTGGTGCATGCAGCAGGAAATAGTGGTCAAAACAACGATGAGACTTCCAATTATCCAAACGATACACTTTGGGGTGGTAAAAGATTTGCAGCCAACTGGTTGGAAATTGGAGCAAGCCAAGCCAAACGCAAAATATTGCCAACTGATTTTAGCAATTATGGTAAAAACAACGTAGACGTATTTTCGCCAGGTTGGCAGATTTATAGCACAATTCCAAACAATGGATATGCTTATTTCGATGGAACCAGTATGGCGTCTCCAGTGGCTGCGGGTGTTGCAGCATTTGTTTGGAGCAGATACCCCAACTTAACTGCGGTTCAAATGAAAGAAATTTTGATGAGTTCTTCGCTTAAATTAACAAAGAAGGTAATTCGTCCAGGTACAGAAAAAGAAAAAGTAGTATTTACCGATTTGAGTGTTTCTGGGGGATTAATAAACGCAAAAGCAGCCATTGAAATGGCAGCTAAAATGAGCGGAAAATAATTTTATTGGCCTAGGAATGATTCTATTTCACGGCTAAATTTTGCAATGGGGAATCCCATTACATTGTAATAACATCCCTGAATGCGTTTCACCCCGTGTAAACCCATCCAGTCCTGAATACCATAACTGCCAGCTTTATCATAAGGCTGGCAGTTTTGTATATAGTGTTGTATCTGTTCGGAACTGAGAGGATAAAATTCTACTTCTGTGGCGTCGTGAAAACTGCAAATCTTTTCCGAAGATTTGAGCGTAACACCCGTAAATACCGTGTGTATGCGTCCGCTAAGACGCTCCAACATTTCAGTGGCTTCGCGTTCATTGGCAGGTTTATTGAGCACCAAATCGTCTATCCATACAATGGTATCGGCGGTAACCACAATTTCATCTTTATTTTGGGGGATGTAATGGGTGGACTTGTATTCCGATAAAAAAATAGGAATTTCCGCACCTTTCAAGTGGGGTGGGAATGTTTCATCGGCAGAAATCTCAATAACTTCGAACGAATATCCAGCCAGCGCTAAGATTTCTTGGCGTCTGGGGGATTTGGATGCCAGTAAAATTTTTGGTGTTGCCATTTCTTTGTTGCAAAGGTATTCTATTTTTGTTCCATGAAATGGTTAGAGGTCATCCACAAATGCTTAAGTTATGTTTGGCCTATTTCCATAAAAAAAGTCAATAGCCCAATAAATGGTCATTTAGAATTGGGATGGCAAGACGGAAAAAAAGTGTTGAACGCCCAAACCGTAAACTACTCTTTTGGCAACTTACACACCGTGATGCAGTTTGCAATGAAAGAAATGGCAAAGCATAATGTTTTGTTTAACAAGGTGTTGATATTGGGATATGGTGGTGGAAGTGCAGCCGAAATTATTCGCAATAAATACAACAAAAAGGCTCAAATTGTCGGTGAAGACATCGATAAAGTGGTCATTGAATTGGCGAAAACGCATTTTTATCATACCGATGTTGAATTCATAGAAGGCGATGCCCTTGCTTTTATTCGAACGAACAAAAACAGTCAACTTTTTGATGTAATCATTGTGGATTTGTTTATCGACAATCAAGAAGCCACGTTTACCAGAGAATTTGCCAAGAATCTAAAACAATGGTTAGCCCCAAATGGAATGATAGCCATAAATAGCATGGATTCAGCACAAGAAGGCCAAAACATAGGACGAATTTTCGAGGACGCAGGTTGGAAAGGAGAGGTCTTGAAGGTTTTAACCGACAATTGTGTTTGGCTTTTTAGGGCTTAACAAAAATTGGGTGCTACCACCAAATCTTTGGTTCCGTGTCCGTAATCGTAGAAACCGCGACCGCTTTTTATACCTAAATCGCCAGAGGTAACCATGTTTACCAATAAAGGACAAGGGGCGTATTTTGGGTTTCCAAAGCCTTCATGCAAAACGTTCAATATGGCTAAACATACGTCCAATCCAATAAAATCTGCCAATTGCAAGGGTCCCATAGGGTGTGCCATTCCCAATTTCATAATGGTATCAATTTCGTTTACTTCGGCCACGCCTTCATGTAAAGATTGAATGGCTTCATTTATCATTGGCATAAGAATGCGGTTGGCAATAAATCCTGGGTAATCTTGAGTTAACGCTGGAATTTTACCCAAAGCGGTTGACAATTCTAGTATTTGTTGGGTGATATTTTTATCGGTTTTGAATCCTTCAATTACTTCCACCAATTTCATCACAGGCACGGGATTCATAAAGTGCATTCCGATGACTTTTTCTGGTCTTTTTGTTACAGAAGCAATTTTTGTAATGGATATGGAAGAGGTATTGGATGCCAAGATGCAATGTTCTGGTGCGAATTGGTCTAAATCGCGGAACAATTGTAATTTTATGGCTGTATTTTCGGTGGCCGCTTCAATGACTAAATCGGCAGTGGCAACGCCTTCTTGAAGTTGTGTAAAGGTTTTGATGTTATTGAGGGATGCGGTTTTCTGCTCTTCGGAAAGGCTGCCTTTGGCAATTTGACGATCCATGTTTTTTGTTATGGTGGCCAAGGCTTTGTCTAACATCTCTTGTTTAACATCGATTAGATTTACTTTGTAACCATTTTGGGCAAAAACGTGAACAATGCCATTTCCCATTGTCCCACCGCCAATAACTGCGATTTGATTCATGCTGCAAAGGTATAAAATTTAGGTGATTTATTGGTAGAATGGGGATGTAGAAATGGCAATAACTTGCTTTCCCATAAATATGTATTGGTTTTTCTGTTTTGGGGGGATGGGAGACGGGCTACTTGAAATGCAGGCTCATTTTTTTGAAAAAATGTCTGTAAAATAGATTATCTTTGCACCCCCAATTTAGGGGTATTATATTTATATGAAACTATCTCAGTTTAAATTTGAATTGCCGGAAAAGTTTATTGCACACGAGCCATTAAAAACAAGACATGATTCTCGTTTGATGGTTATTGACCGTAAAACTCAAACAATCAAACACCATAAATTTCACGATATCTTGGACATGTTTCAGGAAGACGATGTATTCGTGGTGAATGATACCAAGGTTTTCACTGCGCGTATGTATGGGCAAAAAGAAAAAACAGGGGCCCAAATTGAAGTGTTTTTATTGAGAGAGTTAAACCATGAATTAAGATTGTGGGATGTGTTGGTAGATCCAGCAAGAAAAATCCGTGTTGGCAACAAGTTGTATTTCGGAGACGATGATTTGGTGGCTGAAGTAGTGGATAATACCACCAGCAGAGGTCGTACCATTCGTTTTTTGTTTGACGGTGACGATGAAGCCTTCGACAGAGTGGTGAAGAAGTTGGGAGAAACGCCCATCCCCAAATACATAAACCGTCCCGTAAAAGAAGAGGACGAATTGTGGTATCAATCTTTATTTGCGAAAAACGTGGGAGCTGTAGCTGCACCAGCGGCACAACTTCATTTTACGCGTGAATTGTTGATGCGTATGGACATTAAAGGAATTAAATTTACTGAAGTAACCTTGCATTTGGGCTTGGGTGCATTCCGTGAAGTGGAGGTAGAAGATTTGACCAAACACAAGATGGACAGTGAATATTACCGCATAAATCAATCCACCTGCGATGTGGTGAATACTGCAATCGACAACAAACAGAGGGTAGTGGCTGTTGGTGGATCTGTAATGCGTTCATTGGAGTCGAGTGTGAGTTCTTCTAGTACATTGAATCCTAGCGAAGGGTGGACGGACAAATTTTTATTTCCCCCGCACAAGTTTAATATTGCAAACGCATTTATCACCAACTTTCATCAGCCAGAATCACCTTTGTATATGATGGCCTGTGCATACACAGATCATTTGTTTATGCAAGAGATTTACAAAGAAGCAATGAAGGAAAAGTATCGCTTTTTATGCTATGGCGATGCGATGTTGATAATGTAAACTATTGGCCCAGTTGGTGAAATTGGTAGACACGCCATCTTGAGGGGGTGGTGTCGCAAGACTTGCTGGTTCGAATCCAGTACTGGGCACTAAGAATGAAACCGCACCTAATGGTGCGGTTTTTGTTTATACGCGCATCCCAACAAAACGAAACGTTTTAAGTTGGGATAAGCGTATAAACAAAAGCCAACGGCCCAAGCCGTTGGTTTCATTCGGAATTCGGCCCAACTGGATGCCCGAAGGGAATCCAGTTGGGCATGGGAGCACCATTGGAAATTGTTAAATTTGAGTAGAATGGAGTTGGTTTCATTCGGAATTCGGCCCAACTGGATGCCCGGAGGGAATCCAGTTAGGCATGGGAGCACCATGGAGAATAAAAGGGTTGTTAAATTTGAGTAGAATTGAACATATATGGTTGGTTTCATTCGGATAATTAACAATGCCATTCTGATATTTTTCAATAAATATTTGTTGCAAAAATTGCAAAAATGTGCGACAAGTTTGGCTTGAATGTAAGTGGTCGCTTAATTTGAAAGATAGTAAATCTTAGACTTTATTGTTAAGCAGTTGCAAAAAGCAGTTCGTTACCTACAACTATGGTTTTTACTCTATAGCTCATTTAGAAAATCTTCAGCATTACGAGCCTCTTTCTTGCCCGTTCTTATCAACTTCATTTCTTCTACTGCTTCACGCATTTCTTCTAAAAGAAGGGCTTTTGAATCTGTTAAAGGTTTGACTTTAACATAAGAAATACCATTGAGAACATCCAAAAGAGAAGATGCTTTGTTATCTGGGATGTCTATAAGTATTTTCATAAAATGGTTGATAATTATATTTTGATTGGTTGTGGTCGCATATTTTAACAGTTTGTAAATTTAATACTCTATTTTAGACGGACGTAAAAAACATTCTATTAGCAATTGCAAACAAAAAAACCAGTTTATCCCAAAGATTAATAATTATTTAATGACTTTTAAAAATTTTACGTATTTATTATCTGTGATAACATTAGCAAGTTGCTATGTTAGGTCAAGTGATTATTGGAGAAATGAGACAAAAAAAATTGAGGATTGTAGGAGTAAATGGACATATAAGGATTTACAACGCGAACAAGAACTTACCGTGTTGTTATTTTCACCTAAACAGCACTTTGACCTCTCTTTTTTTCCTAACTTTTTAATAGGTTTAACCGAAACAAAGGATACAATAGCTTTTATAGATAAAGATTTCGAAAATAGAATTGAAATTGGAAGCAAAATAAACCTTGTGCCTTTTGAATGGACTGAAGTCGAAAAGGAAATAATTAAACCTGCATTTATGGTGCATAAAAAATTGAAAGATAATGATTTATACTGTGCGGTGAAAGAAGTATATTACGGTAAAATTCTGTTAATTGAAAAGAGAGACGAAAATCTAAATTATAATCTCAGTGAAGTAATTTCCGAATAGTGTAAAATGAAAAAAAATATAAGAATTTGGGGAATAATTGGAATGTTAATTGGATTATACATTTTTCTATTGGATGAATATATTAAATACGCCGAAGTTAATAGTTTCGATACATGCTGTATGGATGTATTTTTTGGGCGATTAATATTATTGCCTTTATTTGGTTTTCTATTGGGCTCAGTTTTAGGTTTTATTTTAAATCTGTTGTTTAACTATTTAAAAAAAAGCAAATTAACCACTGAGTAAAGGTGAAGTGAATCTCTCCACCACCTCACATCCCCTAAGCCCTTAAACCCAACACAAAAACACCACCAAATAATTCCGCCCGTTTTCTTGCTGTTTTTGTGTTTCTTTGAAATGACATCAAAATGGAAAATCAAAGTAGAATTGAATTGCGGTCCGATACGTTTACAAAACCGGGGAAACACATGTTGGAAGCCATGATGAACGCTCCAGTTGGAGACGATGTGTTCGGAGAAGATCCCTCGGTGAATGAATTGGAACAGGTCTGCGCCCAAATGTTCGGATATTCCGATGCGCTATTTTGTCCAAGCGGAACCATGACAAACCAAATTGCCATCAATGTGCATACGCAACCCGGCGATGAATTGATTTGCGAGGAAGGTTCGCACATTTACTATTATGAAGGGGGTGGAATCGCCAAAAATTCTGGTTGTCAGCCGAAGTTGATAAAAGGCGACCGCGGACGAATATCGGTAGCACAACTTGCCGAATTGGTGAATCCGGATGATGTTCACCGACCGAAAACAAGTTTGATTAGCCTAGAAAATACCTGCAATCGAGGAGGTGGAAGTTGTTATGAGTTGTCTTCGCTGTATGAAATACGCGATTTTTGCAATCAACACCATCTTAAATTGCACCTCGACGGCGCACGACTGATGAATGCCATTGTTGCAAAACAGCAGGAGCCCGCGGAATATGGAGCGATTTTTCACAGCATTTCGTTGTGTTTGAGCAAGGGACTGGGAGCGCCGGTGGGCAGTGTGTTGATGGGCGACAAAGATTTTATTAAACAGGCAAGACGTGTGCGCAAAGTGTTTGGCGGTGGAATGCGTCAAGCCGGCTTTTTGGCAGCAGCGGGATTGTATGCGCTGCAAAACCAAGTGCAACGGTTGCAGGTAGACCACGAACATGCAAAACAGTTGGAAGCGACACTGAAAACGCTGCCTTGGGTAACCAGTGTATTGCCTGTGGAAACAAACATTGTCATATTTTCGATGGAAACGGCCCAAATAGCACAAAAAGTTTTGCAAGAATTGCGAAATAGAAATATATATGTCTCAGCAATGTCTGCCACCCAAATCCGCATGGTGACCCATTTGGATGTGTCAGAATCAATGATTCAACAGGTGTGTGCGGTATTAGCCGACATTCGGATTTAATATTAGCGGTAATTTTTACGGTAAAACCACGCTGGTTTTATGGTCTGCATCAGTATGAATAGGAATATGGGAAAAATTCCGGCCCAAAACAGGTAGGCACATTCTCGCAATTGCAGCACATTTGGAATAAAGAGCAGCGCCAAACATCCCCCAAAAAACAAACCACCCAAATGGCCTTCGTGCGAAATGCGGTTCCTATCGGGCGTTTGTGTGAGTACCACCGACGAAATGCAAAAAATAATGCCGAAAATCCATGCCGGCAAATAAATGGGAATTAGAAACATTCCTACCTGCATATCGGGAATTAAAAACATGGAAAACATCACCAATCCGCTTACTCCACCCGATGCTCCCAAGGCCAAATAATCGTGGTCTTTGCGGCGCAACCACAGCGGAAAAAGGGAGCCACCCAATACCGACAGCACAAAAACCAAAGTGGTAATTCCAGTGCCAAAGGATGTTTCCACAATCGGCGCAAAGTAATATATAGCGATGGAATTCATGGCCAAATGCACAAATCCAAGGTGTACCAAACTGGAAGAAAAAAGTCTATACCATTGCTTCTTTTTGCGCACTTTGTGTGAACTAAAAAGCAGCAAATCCGTAATTTCTGGATTCCCCATGCTGCCAAAATAGATGAGTACGATGATGGCAATAAATATGTAGGTAAATGAAAGTGTTATCATGGGTTTTGGAATTAATTGTAGGGGATAGCGGCTCCTTTACCTGAGGCGTTGATTTCTTTTTTATAGAAGAACAGACGGTCTAAATAGTAGAGATTTCCGGTGTTATAGAGGTTGAATTGCAGTTGTTTTTCGGGACTCACCCAGCAATCCGATTTGGTGAAATGCCAGATGTAGGCGTCGTGGCAGGCCATGTTTCTGGCATCAAACCAGCCTCCATTCTCGCAAGACCATGAAAATATGGTGCCTTTTCCGGAAAGGGTAATGCCTCCCACATTTTTGCTGCCGCCCATAACGGTGTTGTAATGGATGTTTAACATCGAATTTTTTGATGAATTCATCGCAATTTCCAGCACATCTCCAAAAAGGGTGTCGGCGCAGAATACTTCGCTCGATCCTTCGATGTTGAGTGTGTTGAGTTGGTGAAGGTTCAGAAACACCACGGGTTGAATGTCTAAATCGCGGAGCCATTTCAACTTGTTGTTGTCTTTTAGGGTTAAACGTCCGTTTTCTATTTTCAGTTGGATGTTTTTAGTGAGGTTTTCATAAAATTCGATGCGTGCGGAAACGGGTTCGTTGAGGTTGTAACTCAACACGAGTTTGAATTTTTGAGAAACGGTGATGGTGTTAAAGTTCTCCAAACTGCGGGTTTCGGTAGATAGATTGCCCTTGGTAAGTGGGATGCTGTTCTCTTCGGAGCATCCCCCCCCTAAAAGTATCCCCCCCAAAAGAAACCAAAAAGCTTTCACATTCATCTGTACAAAGTTGCCAAAAGAAATTTACATTTGTTCAATGTTCTTGAATGAAAGAATGAGAAAGGCGTTTATTGTCTGTATTTTGTTGTTTTTGGGGGATGTTTCCAGCGTTTCAGCGCAATATGACGTGGAAGAAGAGCTGCCGCCGTTCGAAATGGCCGAGAGGTTGATGCGCAAAAATATGTGCGACAAAGCGGAAGCGATTTATCGCAAAGAATACAGTAAAGATTCTTCGAAGCGTATGTTTTATGGCGTTGTTAAATCGCTTACCTGCCAACGGAAATTTGAAGAAGCCAATCAACTGGCGCGGTATAACATGGCGTTAGATACCAACGAAACCGGAAATTACTGGTATTTGGCGTTGAATTACATGAAATGGAATCAGGCGGATAGTTCGGTATTTTATTTAAAAAGGTATATATCGAAATCCGAAAAGTTGGCTGAATTGGGCAAGGGCAACGCATTTAAGGGCGAACAGCCGAAAGCGTGGTTGTACATTGGGAATATTTACCGCATAAAAATGCACAATGAAGGCATAACAGACAAAGAATGGATAGACATGGTGTATGCGTTTGAACGTTATTTGGCGTTGAATCCAAAAGACGAATCGGTTTTTGCTTTGCGGGAGTTCATTGAACACGTGCGTGTAAAACGTCCCGAACCCACCGAAATTCTCATTTGGAATGAACATTAATGAGCGAGAACAATGGTAAATAAGAATAAAATCATCAACGACCCTTTGCATGGATTTTTAACCATTCCCACGGAGTTGATGTACGATGTGATACAACACCCTTATTTTCAGAGATTGCGCAGGGTGAGGCAGTTGGGCATGAGCGATTGGGTGTATCCCGGCGCAACGCATACCCGTTTTCACCACGCTTTGGGGGCATTGAATTTGATGATTCAAGCCATAGAATCGCTGGTTCAGAAGGGCATTGACATTCGTGAAGACGAGAAAGAAGGCGTTTATTTGGCCATTTTGCTGCACGATATTGGCCACGGACCGTATTCGCATACATTGGAACATACATTGATTCGGGGCGTGCACCACGAAGACATTTCGCTTCGCATTATGGAGCGTTTAAATGGTTTTTTTGGGGGACGTTTATCGTTGGCCATAGAAATATTTAAGGGCAGTTATGTGGCAAAGCCGTTTTTGGGTCAATTGGTTTCAGGACAGTTGGACATGGACCGATTGGATTATTTATTGAGGGACAGTTTTTATACCGGAGTGAGTGAAGGCATTGTGGGTGCGGATCGATTGATTCACATGCTCAATGTGAAAGACGGAAACTTGGTGGTGGAGCAGAAGGGGATTTACAGCGTAGAGAAGTTTTTGGTAGCCAGACGATTGATGTATTGGCAGGTGTATTTGCATAAAACCGTGATTGCCGCCGATGCCTTGTTGGTGTCTATTTTAAATCGGGCCAGGGAATTGGCAAAAGAGGGTTCTACGTTGGGCAGTTACCATCCGTTGTTGCATTTTTTAATGAACGACATTGAACAGGATCAATTCGACGAGGAAGCCTTGGATTTGTTTTTGGAGTTGGATGACATTGATATATTGTCGAGTGTGAAACAATGGCAATTTCATGGGGATGTGATTCTTTCAACGTTATCAAAAAGACTGTTGTATAGGAAATTGCCAAAGGTGGCCATTTCATTAACACCCGTTTCAGAAGTGAGTATAACACAAGCAATTTTAGCGGCAGAACAAAAGTTTGGATTGTCTACACAAGAAATAAAATCCTTTTTTGTAAAAACAGGCGTATTGGAAAACCATGCTTATAAAACGGAGGGCGGAGGAATACGCATCCTCCAAAAAGATGGAAGCATAACGGACGTGGCTGAAAGTTCGGACAATTACAATTTAGTGGCCTTAAAAGAAACGGTAGTGAAGCATTATTTGATACATTGGGGATGAGAGAAAACGAAACACGCATAAATAAGGTTACGGCTAAAAAACATTTGGGTCAGCATTTTTTAACCGATGATTCGATTGCCAAAAACATTGCCGATTTGTTGATAGACGATTTGGATGGCGTAATTGAAATTGGGCCAGGAACAGGAATCCTTACAAAACATTTGTACGAAAAGTGGGGTTCAAAATTGGTATGTATAGAGATTGATAGAGAATCTGTGGCGTATTTAAAGCAGCAAGGGTGGGCGCAAGGGTTAACGGTGGTAGAAGGGGACTTTTTGGGTATGAACCTAAACGAGCTTCCAATAAGTGGAAGAATTGCGATTATTGGAAATTTTCCATATAACATATCAACTCAAATTGTATTTAAGGTATTGGAAGGTGGTTATAAGGTGGTGCAATTTGCTGGGATGTTTCAGAAGGAGGTGGCCAGAAGGTTTTGTGCAATTCATGGAAACAAGGAATATGGCATAACCAGTGTGCTTTTGCAGGCTTATTATGGATGTACCTATGAGTTTTCGGTGAATGAGGGTTCATTTAATCCGCCGCCAAAGGTAAAAAGTGGCGTAATAAATTGCCTATTATTGGATGAAAAAAAGGATTTTGAGTTTCGTCAGTTGCAAATTGTGGTGAAGCAGGCTTTTTCACAGCGCCGCAAAACCATGTCAAATGCCATGAAGAGTTTGTTGAGCAGCCATAAAAATATGGTTTTTCCGGAGGAATGGAAATCTTTGAGGGCTGAGGCATTAAGTGTTCAACAATTTAAAGAATTGGCAATTTTTTTTTCAGAGGCAACTCACTGAATATAATGAATTAGGTCGTTTTATTTAAAATGATTCTACGTATAAAATAGTTAAACTTTAAAAAA
>CAMAQS010000038.1 GCA_945860565.1 Chitinophaga pinensis
AGAGGCAGGATCGGATTTGCGTATTTCTTCCAGTACTTTGTCTTTGTCTTCATTGGTCAAAAACTTATCTCCCAACAGTTTAAAGCTCTCGGTGGTTTTTTGCAAATTGATACTCACGGTCTGTGCCTTCAAATCTGTATCAATCAATCTATATAAAACTTGGTCTGCTATTCCAGAAAGTAAAACGATGAAAAATATGGTTATCAAACCACTCAATAAGGCTTTAGAATAGGTGAATTTTTCTAAGTAAATTTTACGTTCAGCAAATCCGCCCATTAAAATACCACCCACAATGAGTAAAAAACTCACTAGCGGAAAAGAGTTAGAGAAACACAATTCCCAATGATGGGTTAAATAAAAAGTGAATTTCGCTAAAAAGACAATTCCGCCCGTTAATACCCCGTGAAACACAGCGGGACGGGATAAAAATAATTTCAAATTATTCATGGTTAAAATGGGTTAGTTTGTTTTTGGTGTAAGTAGCGTGAATGCGGCCTGTTAGTTCTTTGTTTCGATTTAACACATTGTGGCTTTTACTTTTGACAAAATCGCCAATCATTTCCCATTTATTATTTGAGAAAATCGTAAAATTAGCCACTTCACCTTCCGCAAACGCAGGATATTCAACGCCATAAAAATCTCGATTTTGTTTGGTCAAAACATGAACAAGTTTGGGTAAATCTTGTTCTTGAAATGCTTCCATTAATATGGCAAAAAACGAATCAAACGTAGCGGCTCCAAAATTGGCGTAAGCAAACTCTAGGTTTTTATGTTCAATGTCTTCTGGCGTATGATTGCTAAAGATGGCTTGAATGGTACCATCTAAAACGGCGTCTAAAAGCGCTTTGCGGTCCGATTCAGCCCTCAATGGTGGCAATACTTTAAAATTCTCGTCGAATTCCTCCAAATTTTGGTCGGTATAAGCCAAATTCATTGCCGCAACCGCGGTATATATTTCTACTCCTTCTTTTTTGGCATTTCGAATGATATTGACGGCTTTTTCACTGCTGATTCCCAATATTCTCAATTGCACTTTTAACCATTTTGCCAATTCTATCATCTCGGTAAGCTGAATGGTTTCAGAAACATCTGGAATGCCTTTTAACCCGAGGTTTACACTTACAAGACCTTCGTGCACTTCTGCCCCTTTCACCAAATCGGCATCAAATGGAAATTGCAAATAAGGAATATTCATTGAAGCACAATATTCCATCAATTTAGCCTTTAAAGACGAAGTAGGACTTTTTATTATTCCATCGGATTGGGCCAAACATCCAGCCACGGACAATTCATAAACTTCAGCCATTTCTTTTCCATTCCGGCCTTCGGAGGCAACTCCTATTGGATGAATTTTAACAGAAGTAGGTTCTTGACGCTGTATTAAGGATTCAATTGAGCTGGCCTTTTCTGGCAATGGATCAGTTCCACAGAATGCGGCTATTTCGGTAAAGCCACCATGGCTGGCAGCCTGAGAATGTGAATCTAAAGTCTCTTTCCAATCTTCTCCTGGATCAGGACAAAAAGAATAAACATCAAACCATCCAAGACTCAAAAAACAGCCATTGGCATCAAAACAGGGCACATTTTCCTTTTTTATTTCCGATGCAATTTGTTTAATGACGCCATTTTCTATGTAAATATCTACGGATTTTCCGTTCCATTGATTGCCTTCTAAAACAATGGTTGCTTTTTGGATTATTAAAGAATTGGTCATGATTGTGGTTGCGAATTTACTTGTTTTGTGCGGAAAGTAAACAGCAACAAAATCAACTCCATCAAAACAAAAAACAAGGAGGCCATGAAAAACCAATTTGAAAGTGACGGCGTTTTGCTTGTAGTGGACAAGGACCTCGTAAAATCCAATTCCGAAACAAAATTAAAATTTGATTTTTCCAATTTCTGTTGCATTTCTGAGGATAAAAGAGCCATGGACTTTTCTGTAAATGGGAAATTTAAACCGACAAAAAATGGCTTTACCCCAACGGAGGATGCGGTATAATGTCCACCCATATTGCTTTCTATTCCAGTATTGATAGACAATCCATCCAAACCATAAGCCAAACTGCTACTCCATTCATCTTTGCCTATTTTTAATGCAATGGGCTGATTGATATTTAATCCAAATTCTTTTGGAACCGACAACAAATAATCAGATTGAATTCTACCAAAAATTGGATAATTTAATCCGTTTTTGCCCAGCATAATCTGGGTAAATACTGGAACAAACCATGAAGATTGAAAAAATTTGGCACTGCCTGATTGAATGTCTGATAACCACAACCAAATTTCACCATCGCCAACCGTACGATACACCAAAAGTGGGTCGCCATTTTTGAGGGACAAAACCACTTCCCAGTTATTCAGTTCCTGATTCGACAATTTCAAATGGCCGTTAATGGTGGGCAAAATGGTGTTTTCTTCAATTTTCTCAGAAAATGCAAGGTCAAAGATGGCATTATTCAGTCCTTGGTTTGAAATTTCTTGGGGGACGCTAATCCAAGCACTCTTATCGGAAGGCAAAGCCAAATCAATCATTTTTTCCGGAGAAATTATGACCGTAGAGCCATCTTGCGCCCATTGCGTAAGGTTTTCCCAATCGGTTTTGTTCAAATTGGAATTGGGGTTAAAAAGGCGAATTGCGCGGTTGTTTATTTTTGCTGTATTGTCTTGAATCAATTGAAATTTCGCACCTTGAACTTGAATCAAATTACGGAAATAGGCATCGGCATTGGTTAAAACGACCTCTGTTTTGCGTTGATTGAATGAATGGCAAAAAAGAATGTTGTCGTACTGCAAAGCCCCATCTTCTAAAACCAACTCGAAAGACGTCAAATCCACTTTGGGCAAAATAAATTCTACTTCAATTTGGGTTTGTTTCTCAGCGAATGCCAATTTTTGAACGCCAACCAATTTTTTTTGTGAAACTATTTTCAAGTCTAATTGCACCTCTTCTGTGCCTAAAGACCTTGAAATCCAACACTTTAATTTATCAGATGCAATGCCACCAATGACGGCTGAATCAATGGCGAAATTTTGCCAAATATCATCCGATCCCACTTGAACAACATTCCAAGTGGTTTCAGTATTTATCTTTTCGTACTGATTAAACACATCCAATTTGGCATCAGTAAAAAAATAAACCGACGTAGATGATTTGTTTTCTCCTTGAATCAAAGGCTGAATAATTCTATCAAAATCATAAATGGGTGTAGGTATTAATTCGTTCTGAATGTTCCGTATCAATTGAATGGCTTCACTGCCGCTGTACCAACGTTGTTCTAATGATTTCCCACCGGTAACAATGGCGTAATTAACGGAATTGCCATTGGATTTAATCCAAGAAATGGCTTTTTGTTTTGCTTTTTCAATGGGCAATCCGCTTTCTCCTTTTAACCACATGCTTGGAGATGCGTCAATGATTAAAATGTTTTTATCGCTTGATGAAGATATAGTCAATGGAATACTGGATGGCGCTGCAAATCCCAGAATTAAAAAAGTGAACACCAGCAAACGCGACAGCAATATCAGCCAATGTTTTATATTTCGACTTTTACGGGTAGTCGCCGCAATTTCGGTTAATCGATAAATTCCTGGAAAGTAAAATGTCTTTAATTTACGAAATTGGATAAGATGAATAAGCAATGGTATCAACAAGAACAAAAATCCCCATAAAAATTGCGGTTGTTGAAAATACATATTCAAAGATAAAAAGAATGCATGAATCAGACTTATTCCTTTATCGAATAGCGGTCAATTACCCATTCCGGAATTGGAATATTTCTACCAGAATTCAAATCCACCAAAGCAAATGCGCTCGAACCGGAGCAAACTTCCTTTTTTGTTGTAGCCAATTCCATTCTAAATGAAACGGTTGAAATCCCTTTGGTCCAATCTTTAATTTTGGTGTACACCAAAACCTTATCGCCCAATTTCACTTGTCTTTTGTAGGAAATTTCAAAATCCTTCATGAACCAACCGAGTTGTTTTTCCAAAAACTCAGGCATTCCCAAACCGTAATTTTCTTGCATTTGCACAAAACGAGCAGCCAGGAAATAATCCAAATATTTAGAACTGTGTAGATGTCCAAACAAATCGATGTCATCTGGACGAACATCCACAGAAGACACATATTCGTTGAGATTCAATGACATTAAAACAATCCGTTTATGGTGCTTTCTATCTGAACAATTATTTTAGACAAATCTTCAGGGTTTTCTTGAAAGTTCATGTCATCAACGTTAAAAATGAGCAATTGGCCCAGTTTATAGTCGGCAATCCATGCTTCATACCTTTCGTTTAGGCGTTTTAAGTAATCCAAACGAATGGCGTCTTCATAATCGCGGCCTCTCATTTGAATCTGATCGACCAATTTAGGGATACCGGCTCTCAGGTAAATGAGCAAATCGGGTGCTTGAATTTGCTGTTTGATGTTGTCAAATAATCTTGAGTAGTTTTCAAAATCGCGGGTACTCATCAAGCCCATTGAGTGCAAATTCGGCGCGAAGATGGAAGCGTCTTCATAAATGGTTCTATCTTGTATCACCGTTTTTTTGCCGGTACGAATTTCTTGGATACGCTGCCAGCGGGTATTTAGGAAATAAACCTGTAGGTTAAAACTCCACCTTTGCATGTCTTCATAGAAGTCAGATATGTAAGGATTGTCGTCCATATCTTCCAAATGAACTTCCCAATCATAGTGTTTTGCCAACAAATTTGCCAGCGTAGTTTTACCTGCTCCAATATTTCCAGCGATTGCAATGTGTCGAGCCATACTGCAATATTAAACCAAGGGAGTAAGGCAAAGCAAATCATTCGGTAATAAAAGTTTTACACACCGCCTATATTGAATATTCAGTGCCCTTAGATTTGCAGTTTAATACTAAAAGTTTTGACGAAAAGCGGAAAAAGCAAAGGGTTACAATGGTCCATGTTTCTTAGGCTCATGAAAATGGCCGAAGAACAGCGTAAATTTATCGTTATTGCTGTAATACTAACCATTGTGCAAAGTTTACTCACTGCACTCCAACCCTATATCTACAAACGCATTATAGATGAAGTAATCATGGTGGGACGCTTCCAATATTTAGGATATTGGTGTACCATTTTGTTTATTTGGTTATTGGTTCAAGCCATTCTGGGATTTGCGAATGCTTATTTATCTGAAAACATTGCCCAATCCATCATTTTAAAATTGCGTCAGTATGTTTATGAGCATTTAATACAATTAAAAATGCGCTTTTTCGACAAAACACCGGTAGGGACGGCTGTAACACGCAGTGTTTCTGACATTCAAACCATTACAGACTTATTTTCGGCAGGTGTTATTACTATTTTGGGGGATTTGGTGCAAATCATTGCCATCTTGAGTTGCATGGTATATCTCAATTGGAAACTCACCCTTTTAACCATGTTGGTGATTCCACTTTTAATGTACAGTGCAAATAAATTTAGAAAAGGCATTAGAGATAGTTTTCAGGATGTGAGAAACCAGGTATCGGCATTGAATGCCTTCTTACAAGAAAGAATTTCAGGCATGGGTGTTGTGCAACTGTTTAACCAACAAGAAAGAGAGTTTAATAAATTCAAGATTATAAACAAAAAACACCGCGATGCAAATGTGAAGAGTATTTTCTTTTACAGCGTATTTTTTCCGATAGTTGAGGTACTGGTTGCTTTGGCTTTTGCCATTATCATTGCTTTTGGCAGTGTTCTTTTGTTTGATGCTAAAATTGAATTGGGGGAGATTACGGCCTTTTTAATGTTTATCAATCTGTTTTTTAGGCCTATACGTGCCATTGCAGACCGATTTAACAACATTCAAATGGGCATAGTTGCGGCAGAGAGAATTTTTAACCTCATTGACGATAAAGAAAATTTAGAGAGAAAAGGCACTATCGTTGCTACAAAATTAAAAGGGGACATCCGCTTTGAGAATGTAGAATTTGCATACAATCCGGATCACCAAGTATTAAAATCAATTTCATTTAACGTTGATGCAGGAAAATCTATGGCCATTGTTGGAACAACGGGTAGTGGAAAAACCAGTATTGCCAATTTAATCACCCAAATGTATGCCCATCAAAATGGTTCTATATTGATTGATGACATTCCCATTGAAAATTATGACCTGCCTAGTTTAAGAAAACGAATTGCGTTTGTATTGCAAGATGTATTTCTATTTTCCGGCAGCATCAGAACCAATTTGGTGATCAAAAACGAGGAAATGTCAACCCACGAAATAGAACGAATAGCCAAAGAAATTGGGGCTTATGATTTTATTGAACAACTTCCGGGCGGATTTGAGTTTAATGTACAAGAAAGGGGATTGAGTTTATCGCAAGGTCAGAGACAACTCATTGCGTTTATTAGAGCCATGGCCATATCACCAGACATCATTGTATTGGATGAAGCGACCAGTGCCATTGACTCAAAAACAGAAAGTTTAATCCAAAAAGCCATTGAACTTTTATTGAAAAACAGAACTGCGGTTGTGATCGCCCACCGTTTAAGCACCATAAAGAACTGCGATGAAATTTTGGTACTCGATCATGGCAACATCAAAGAACGCGGCAACCACGAAGCCTTGATGGCCTTAAATGGCGTTTACGCCGATTTATACAATACCCAATTCCAGCAGAATTGATTATTCAGAAGATTTCCTGCCACGACTATTGTTGGGGCAGAAAATCTTCTGCCCCTACATTAAATTCATTTTCGCTGCCTAGATTTGGACTGATCTTCTAAAGGAGCAGCTGCACTTATCACTTCAGACTCATCTACGATTTCTGGATATGGCATATTGAATGCACATGCACTAACAAATTTATTAAATGATATATTCAGACACTTTTCAATATTTGTAATGGATACATTAGGACGACTGTTTTCATAAATATTCAACTTCACATTACCACTTCCTGCTGTATCAAAACTAAGTTGCGTTTTATAGTTGCTCCATGTAGCCGGCACCAATTCCGAAAAATTATGTACGTCCAAAATTTTTCCATTGTTGCATTTTACATTTAAAATAAAATCGCGGCCTGCAAAAGCTTTCATATTTCCCGGCAATTCCAACTCGTTTCCAAATGAATCTGGATTTACATCTTTCGATGATTGAACATTTTCAAACTTTGTTGGGGCAGAAGATTTTTTGCCGCAACAAAATCCCTCATTGGCCTGTAAGGCAAAAACGAGCAAAATGGACGATAAAATTCTTACTTTTCGCATAGATGTATTTATAACGTGGTTGGGGCAGAAAATCTTCTGCCCCAACTCTTTTTTAAGATCTTCTGTCCCTAAATATTAAATTTTTCTGCCCCGACTGAATATTTAAAATCTTCTGCCCCTAAATATTGAATATCTTCTTCTCTACTCTTAATTATTGCTTTTGTTGGGGCAGAAAATCTTCTGCCCCGACATTAAAAAAAAGGGGAAATTGCTTTCGCAATTTCCCCTTCCAAATAGTATTAAAAATTAGAATTAATCCTCGTCGCCAGAATATTTAGATGCCATAAGGCGATCGTATTCTTCTTTAGATCCAGTGATTACGCTTTCATAGGCTCTGATACCTGTACCCGCTGGAATTAAGTGTCCAACAATTACATTCTCTTTCAATCCTTTCAACTCATCTACTTTACCAGATATAGCTGCTTCGTTCAATACTTTAGTTGTTTCTTGGAAAGACGCCGCACTCATGAAACTTTGAGTTCCAAGAGATGCTTTTGTAATTCCTTGAAGAATAGGTGTTGCAGTGGCAGGCACGGCATTACGGTATTCAACCAATTTTTTGTCTTGACGACGCAATGCGCTATTTTCTTGACGCAAATCTTTTAAGCTAACGATTTGGCCCGCGTGCATTTCTTCACTTTGACCTGCATCGGTAACAAATTTTTTGTCATAAATCCAGTCGTTTTCTTTTTGTAGAATCCATTTGTCAACGGCTTCTCCTTCTAAGAATCTTGTATCACCTGGATCGATAATTTCCATTTTCTGCATCATTTGACGCACAATAACTTCGATGTGTTTATCATTGATTTTTACCCCTTGAAGGTTGTAAACTTCTTGGATACCATTCAAAACATAACGTTGTACTGCGGCTGGACCTTCAACACGCAAAATATCTTGCGGTGTAATGGCACCATCAGAAAGTGGTTGACCTGCTCTTACATAGTCACCATCGTGAACCAAGATGTGCTTAGACAAAGACACTTGGTAGTGCTTCTCTTCACCATCTTTAGAGTTAACAATGATTTCTTGGTTACCACGTTTAGACAAACCATACGTTACAACTCCATCAATTTCAGCTACTACTGCTGGATTAGAAGGATTTCTTGCTTCAAATAATTCTGTTACACGCGGAAGACCACCAGTGATATCTCGGGTTCTTGAAGCAGATCTTGGAATTTTCGCCAAAATATCTCCTGCTTTTACCTTTTGGGCTTTTTTGGCAACCAAAATTGATTTAACAGGCATATTGAATATTTTCAAGTTTCCTTCACCATCTTCTACTCTGAAAACTGGAACCTTTGTTTTGTCTTTACTTTCAGTAATTACCAATTCAGAAAGACCAGTTTGCTCATCTCCTTCTTCACGCATATTTATTCCTTCAATGATATTGTCATATTCAACAACACCATCAATGTCAGAAATAATCAAGGTATTAAATGGATCCCAAGTACATAAAATCTCCGTTTTTTTGATTTTTTGTCCTTCTTTCACCATCAAAGCCGCACCATAAGGAATATTATAACTTGTAATGACAGTTTTAGACTTAGCATCCAAAATACGGATTTCACCAGATCTACCCAATACAATATCGGAAGTTCTAATATCTCCAGAGTTTTGATCTACTACTTCTCTAACAACGGTACGCATACCGTCGAAGCTAACCACACCATCATATTTAGATTCCAAGGTATTTTCTGCTGCAATGTTTAACGCAGCACCACCCGTGTGGAACGTTCTCAATGTTAACTGCGTTCCTGGTTCACCGATAGACTGAGCGGCAATTACACCAACAGCTTCACCAGCTTGAACCATTCTGCCAGTAGAAAGATTTCTACCATAACAGCAAGAACAAACACCACCTAAAGTTTCACAGGTTAATACTGAGCGAATTTCTACTTCTTCAATGCCAGCATCTTCAATGGCTTGACCTACCAATTCAGTGATTTCTTCACCTGCATCGCAGATTTTCTCACCTGAAATTGGATGATAAAGAACGTCTAACGCTGTTCTACCTAATATACGATCAAATAAAGATTCTGTAATTTCATCATTACTAATAATAGCACTCATTGAAATTCCACGCAATGTTCCACAATCGTATTGAGTGATTACCACGTCTTGAGCAACGTCGTGCAACCTACGAGTCAAATAACCCGCATCGGCCGTTTTTAACGCAGTATCGGCAAGACCTTTACGCGCACCGTGTGTTGATACGAAGTATTCAAGTACGTTCAATCCTTCTTTAAAGTTAGAAATAATTGGATTTTCAATGGTATCACCTGATCCACCACCGCTATTTTTTTGCGGTTTAGCCATCAGACCACGCATTCCTCCTAACTGACGAATTTGCTCTTTAGATCCACGAGCACCCGAATCCAACATCATATAAATTGGATTGAAGCCTTGGTCGTCATTTTGCAAATCGGTAATTAAAACTCTTGCCAATTGGTTGTTAACCCTAGTCCACAAGTCAATTACCTGATTATAACGTTCGTTATTGGTAATGAATCCCATGTCAGCGTTGCCTTGAATTTCTTTTACTTCTTCCATGGCTTTTGCTACCAATACCACTTTTTGATCTGGAATTTTCACATAACTCAAGTTAAAGCTCAATCCACCTCTAAATGCATAGTGGAAACCAAGATTTTTGATATCATCTAGGAAATCTGCTGCCGCGGCAACACCTGAAATACGAATTACCTCAGAGATAATGTCTCTTAAGTTTTTCTTTTTCAACAATTCATTGATATAACCTACTTGTTCAGGAACTACTTGGTTAAACAATATTCTTCCAACTGTAGTGTCAATTAATTTCCATACCAACTCACCGTTTTCACGAACTCTTACTTTACATTTAATTGGTGCATGCAATTCAGCACGTTTTTCATTGTAAGCAATGATTACTTCTTCAGAACCATAAAAAGTCAAACCTTCACCCAAAACAGATCTTTCAGGAGTAGAGTTACGCAATTTGGTGATGTAATACAATCCCAAGATCATATCCTGAGAAGGTACTGTAATAGGAGATCCGTTTGCAGGGTTTAAGATGTTGTGACTCGCCAACATCAACAATTGGGCTTCGGCAACAGCGGCATTTCCCAATGGCACGTGTACCGCCATTTGGTCACCGTCAAAGTCAGCGTTAAAACCAGCACAAACCAACGGGTGCAATTGAATGGCTTTTCCTTCTACCAATTTTGGTTGGAAAGATTGAATACCCAATCTGTGCAGCGTAGGAGCACGGTTTAACAATACTGGATGACCTTTTAATATGTTTTCAAGAATATCCCAAATTACAGGATCTTTCTTTTCAACTATTTTTTTTGCTGTTTTAACTGTTTTTACTATTCCTCTTTCGATTAATTTACGAATGATGAATGGTTTAAACAATTCCGCCGCCATATTTTTAGGCAATCCACACTCATTTAATTTTAGTGTTGGACCAACCACAATTACTGAACGACCTGAGTAATCGACACGTTTACCCAATAGATTTTGTCTGAAACGACCTTGTTTACCTTTTAGCATATCGCTCAAAGATTTCAATGGTCTGTTACCTTCACTTTTCACAGCGCTTGCTCTACGGGTATTATCCAATAGAGAATCAACTGCTTCTTGCAACATCCGTTTTTCGTTTCTAAGAATCACATCTGGTGCTTTAATTTCTACCAAACGCTTTAAACGGTTGTTACGAATGATTACACGACGGTATAAATCGTTCAAATCTGAAGTAGCAAAACGACCACCTTCTAAAGGAACCAAAGGTCTTAATTCAGGTGGAATTACTGGCAACATGCGCAAAATCATCCATTCTGGACGGTTTTCGCCTGTTTTTTGAGCACTTCTAAAGCTTTCGATCACCTTCAAACGCTTAAGCGCTTCTTGTTTACGTTGCTGAGAAGTTTCTGTGGCTGCTTGAATTCTTAAATCGTAACTTAACTTATCTAAGTTTACACGTTTTAACAAATCTTCCAACCCTTCGGCACCCATTTTTGCAATAAATTTATTTGGATCTGCATCGTCTAAAACTTGATTTTCTTTAGGCAATGAATCAACGATATCTAGATATTCTTCCTCGGTTAATAAATCCAAGTAATTTGCATTACTTGCAATACCAGTTTGAATAACTACATAACGTTCATAATAGATAACCATATCCAATTTCTTGGTAGGGATACCCAATAGATAACCAATTTTGTTTGGCAAAGAACGGAAATACCAAATGTGTGCTACTGGAACAACCAAATTGATGTGTCCCATACGCTCACGACGTACTTTTTTCTCTGTTACTTCTACCCCACAACGATCACAAACGATTCCTTTGTAACGAATGCGTTTGTATTTACCGCAATGACATTCATAATCTTTAATAGGACCGAAAATTCGCTCGCAAAAAAGACCACCCATTTCTGGCTTGTAACTACGGTAGTTAATTGTTTCAGGTTTTGTAACCTCTCCGAAACTACGGCGGAGTATTATTTCTGGTGAAGCGAGCGAGATTCTAATCTTGCTGAAATTGCTTCCGATTTTCTGATTTTTTTTCTGAATTTGCATTTTCTTTTTTTATGCAGGATTAATCCAAAAATGTTACTTCTAATCCTAAACCGCGAAGTTCATGAATTAATACATTAAATGATTCTGGTGTACCAATTTGGGTGATGTTGTCGCCTTTTACAATTGCTTCATACGCTTTTGCACGACCGGCAATGTCATCCGATTTGATTGTCAATATTTCACGAAGGATGTTGGCTGCACCGAATGCTTCAAGAGCCCATACTTCCATCTCACCGAAACGCTGACCTCCAAATTGGGCTTTACCTCCCAATGGTTGTTGTGTTATTAATGAATATGGACCAATAGAACGAGCGTGCATTTTGTCGTCTACCATGTGTCCTAATTTCAACATATAACTCACACCTACTGTTGTAGCTTGGTCAAATTTTTCACCGGTTAATCCGTTGTTCAAGAATACCAATCCGTTGTCAGGAATTCCTGCTTTACGGGTGTAATCTTGAATTTCGTCCATTGAAGCACCGTCGAAGATTGGAGTGGCAAATTTCACACCCAATTCCATACCTGCCCAACCCAATACCGTTTCATAGATCTGACCTAGGTTCATACGAGAAGGTACACCTAGTGGATTCAATACGATATCCATTGGTGTTCCATCGTCTAGGAAAGGCATATCTTCAGCACGAACAATACGTGCAACAATGCCTTTATTTCCGTGACGACCCGCCATTTTATCACCTACTTTCAATTTACGTTTGTTGGCTACATATACTTTAGCCAATTGTAAAATTCCGGTTGGCAATTCATCGCCTACGCTAATTGCGTATTGTTCACGTTTAAAGTTTGTAACTTTTTCATTGTAAACGTTGATGTAGTTGGTTAATAATCTTACAACTAAACCACTTTTCTCATCGTCTGACACCCAATTGTAATAGTTAACATTTGTATAGTCGATACTCATCAAATTCTTCTGAGTGAATTTGGTTCCTTTCGGAATCAATTCTTCGCTGTACATATTAAATACACCTTGGCTTGTTTTACCGTTTACTATTTGGAATAACTTTTTAACCAACTCGTCTTTTAGTTCGCCCATATCTTTTTTATGGTCGTCTTCCATGCGAGAAAGTCTCGTTTTATCTGTAGTTCTGGTCGTTTTATCCTTTTTGGCTTTGCTGAATAATTTCTTAGAAATTACCACACCTTGAGCACCAGGAGATGCTTTTAAAGAAGCGTCTTTTACGTCGCCCGCTTTGTCACCAAAGATGGCTCTTAAAAGTTTTTCTTCGGGGGATGGTTCAGTTTCACCTTTAGGAGTAATTTTACCAATTAAGATATCTCCTTCTTTTACTTCTGCACCAACACGAATCAATCCATTTTCATCCAAGTTGCGGGTCATTTCTTCGCTCACATTTGGAATATCATTGGTTAATTCTTCTTCTCCCCTTTTAGTATCTCTCACTTCTAATTCATATTCAGTAATATAAATTGTGGTGAACAAATCTTCTTTAACAACACGTTCAGAAATTACAATCGCATCCTCAAAGTTGTAACCTTGCCATGGCATGTAAGCCACACGCAAGTTTCTACCCAAAGCAAATTCACCGCCTTGGGTGGCATAACCTTCAGATAAAACTTGGCCTTTTACAACTTTATCACCACGATTTACAATCGGACGTAAGTTAATACATGAGTTTTGGTTTGTTCTGCGGAACTTAATTAAAGAATACGTCTTAATATCCCCCGTAAAACTTACCAAATTATCATTGTCATCGTGATCATACTTAATGGTAATTTCTCTTGCATCTACAGAAAGAACTACACCGTTGCCTTCGGAATTAACCATAGAACGACTGTCTCTAGCCACTTTTTCTTCCAATCCAGTTCCTACGATTGGCGCCTCTGGTACCAATAACGGTACTGCTTGACGTTGCATGTTAGAACCCATCAATGCACGGTTGGCATCGTCGTGTTCTAGGAACGGAATCAATGAAGCTGCGATAGATACAATTTGGTTAGGCGCCACATCCATAAAATCCAGTTGAGCTGGATCTACAAGAGGGAAGTCACCTTCTTTACGACTTTTAACAAGTTCGGTTTTAAAAGTTCCGTTTTCATCTAACTCGGCGTTTGCTTGCGCAATTGTTTTTCCGTCTTCTTCTTCTGCACTCAAATAAGTGATTTCACCATCAATTTTCCCATCAACTACCTTTCTATAAGGTGTTTCCAAGAATCCCATGCCATTTATTTTAGCATGAACACACAATGAAGAAATCAAACCAATGTTTGGACCTTCTGGTGTTTCAATGGTACACAATCTACCGTAGTGGGTATAATGTACGTCACGTACTTCAAAACCAGCTCTTTCTCTGCTCAAACCACCAGGTCCAAGAGCACTCAAACGACGTTTGTGTGTAATCTCTGCCAATGGGTTAATTTGATCTAAAAATTGAGAAAGCTGATTTGTTCCAAAAAAGGAATTAATTACTGATGACAATGTACGTGCATTCACCAAATCTTGAGGTGTAAATACTTCATTGTCACGTATATTCATTTTCTCACGGATGGTTCTGGCCATTCTCGCCAAACCAACACCAAATTGAGCATACAATTGCTCGCCTACGGTTCTAACACGACGGTTAGACAAGTGATCAATATCATCTAATATTTCAGAACCATTGTAAAGGTGAATCAAATATTTAATGATTGAGATGATATCGTCTTTTGTTAATACGCGAACATCCATTGATGAGTCACGTTTTAACTTTTTATTTATACGGTATCTACCCACTTCACCTAAATCATAACGTTTGTCTGAGAAGAACAAACGCTCAATGATACCTCTTGCTGTTTCCTCGTCTGGAGGATCTGCATTCCTCAACTGACGGTAAATAACTTCAAGGGCTTCTTTACCATTGTTTGATGTATCTTTTTGAAGTGTATTGTAGATGATGCTATAATCGATATCTCCTTCACCTTGTGTACTTAAGATAATGGATTTAACGCCTGCATCAACAATTATGTCGATGTGCTCATCCAATATTTCGGTATCACGTTCTAATATAACTTCATTTCTTTCGATTGAGACAACCTCTCCTGTATCTTCGTCCACAAAATCCTCAATCCAAGTGCGTAAAACCCTTGCCGCCAATTTTCTGCCGACAATTCTTTTTAATCCAGCTTTGGACACTTTTACTTCTTCACTTAAACCGAAGATATCTAAAATGTCTTTATCGCTTTCAAAACCAATTGCGCGCAATAGAGTGGTAACAGGGAATTTTTTCTTACGATCAATGTAAGCATACATAACGGCGTTCACATCCGTCGCAAATTCTATCCAAGAACCCTTGAATGGAATAACACGGGCAGAGAACAACTTGGTTCCGTTAGAGTGCACACTTTGACCGAAAAACACACCGGGTGAACGGTGCAATTGACTTACAATAACACGCTCAGCACCGTTAATGATGAAGGTACCATTTGGCGTCATGTAAGGTAAAGTACCTAAGTAAACGTCTTGTACAATGGTTTCAAAATCTTCGTGTTCTGGGTCGTTGCAACTAAGGCGCAATTTTGCCTTAAGCGGTACTGCATAGGTTAGTCCACGTTCAATACACTCTTGAATGGTGTACCGCGGTGGATCAACAAAATAATCCAAAAATTCTAGGTTAAAGATATTTCTGGTGTCGTTTATTGGAAAATTCTCACGGAAAACTTTAAAAAGTCCTTCTCCTTCTCTGTGGTCAGATGGAGTATCCAATTGGAAAAATTCCTGAAATGATTTCAACTGAACGTCCAGGAAATCTGGGTACTCAATGGCATGTTTCACTTTACCGAATGATACCCTTTTGTTCAATAATGTACTCAATTTGTTTAATTTTTTTTGTTTGACAATGGAGTTCTTTGACTAATAACGACCAAAAGCCCCACGGGTTTACCGGGGGCTTAGGGTTTAAATGTTGTGGAAATTATTTAACTTCAACTTCGGCACCCGCTTCCTTTAATTGAGCTGCGATATCTTCTGCTTCCGCTTTAGATATTTTTTCTTTCACAGCCTTAGGAGCACCGTCAACTAAATCCTTAGCTTCTTTCAAGCCAAGTCCAGTAAGGTCTTTTACAATCTTCACTACTTGAAGTTTACTAGCGCCAGCGCTCTTCAAAATTACGTCGAACTCAGTTTGTTCTGCAACGGCAGCAGCGCCATCGCCAGCACCTGGAGCAGCAGCAACAGCAACAGCTGCAGCGGCTGGTTCAATACCGTGTTCGTCTTTTAAAATTTGAGCTAACTCGTTTACTTCTTTTACAGTGAGATTTACCAACTGATTCGCGAATTCTTTTAAATCTACCATTGTTTATACTTATTAAGTGTTTGTTTTATGTTTAAATTAATTGTTTCTTTCTGATAATGTTTTTACTAAGCCGGCAATCTTTTGACCAGCATTTGATTGAAGTGCACTGATAACGTTCTTAGCAGGAGATTGCAATAATCCAATAACTTCTCCAATAAGATCTTCTTTGCTCTTCAAGTTTATTAACGCCAATAATTGATCGTCGCCAATAAATACGCTAGAATCTACCCAAGCTCCTTTTAATAGAGGCTTATCTGACTTCTCACGGAATTTCTTAATGCTGTTGGCAGGCGCTTTTACGTTTTCAGCAGTCATTACACAAGTTGTACCCTTTAATACAGTTACTAACTCACTAAAATCCTTGTCGCTTTGATCCATTGCAATTTTCAGCAATTTGTTCTTTACCATGCGCATAGAAACTCCATTTTCGAACAATAAACGTCGAAATATGTTTGTATCAGTTGCAGATAATCCATCGGTATCCGCTAAATATACAAAGCTATTGTTGTTGAAGGTTTCAACCAACTCTGCTACGATTAATCCTTTTTCTTGTTTGTTCATCGTACTATATATTAAATACCGGGGATAGATTTGATGTCTATTGAAACACTTGGAGACATGGTGCTACTTACAAAGATACTCTTCATGTAAGTTCCTTTTGCCGCTGATGGCTTCAATTTATATAAAACTTGAATAAGTTCAAGTGCATTCTCGCTTAATTTGTCTGCGTCGAATGATACTTTACCTACTGAAGCGTGAATGATACCTGTTTTATCCACTTTAAAGTCGATTTTACCCGCTTTAACCTCGGTAACAGCTTTACCAACTTCGGTAGTTACTGTACCACTTTTAGGATTTGGCATAAGGTTTCTAGGACCCAATATTTTACCTAAACGACCCAATTTAGCCATTACAGCAGGAACCGCTACGATGATGTCGATGTCGGTCCAACCAGCACTAATTTTATCGATAAAATCGTCTAATCCAACGTAATCTGCACCAGCGTCTTTGGCTTCTTGTTCTTTATCTGGTGTTACTAAGGCAAGTACTCTCACCGTTTTACCCAAACCGTGTGGCAATGAAGCAACGCCTCTTACCATTTGATTTGCTTGACGGGGATCAACACCTAAGCGCACATCAATATCAAAAGATGAATCAAATTTGGTGTTTGATATTTTCTTTACTACTTCACATGCCTCTAAAAGAGTATATGACTTTGTATTGTCGTAAAGCGCATTGGCTTCTTTTCTTTTTTTACTAATTTTCATACTCTTAAGAATTAAAATGGTGCGTCTCCTGTAATTGTTAAACCCATACTACGTGCGGTACCGGCAACCATTTTCATGGCTGATTCTTCGGTAAAACAATTCAAGTCAGGCATCTTATCGTTTGCGATGGTGCGAACTTGTTCCCAAGAAACGTTACCTACTTTTTTACGATTTGATTCTGCTGAACCTAATTTAATTTTAGATACTTCTGCCAACTGAATAGCTACTGGAGGAGTTTTGATAATAAAGTCAAAAGACTTATCTGCATACACTGTAATTAATACAGGTAATACTTTACCAATTGAATCCTGTGTTCGCGCGTTAAATTGTTTACAAAAATCCATGATATTGACCCCTTTAGAACCTAAAGCTGGACCAATCGGAGGGGCTGGGTTGGCTTGACCGCCCTTCACTTGGAGTTTTACTAAACCTGATACTACTTTTGCCATTTTACTGTTACTACTTTTACGATTACAATTTTTGAACTTGGTTATAATTTAGCTCAAGTGGTGTTCTCCTACCAAAGATTTTCACCATCACCTTGAGCTTACGCTTTTCATCTTGTACCTCTTCTACTATGCCATCAAATTCATTAAATGGACCATCGATCACTTTTACCGCTTCACCAACCAAGAAATGTTCATCGTTGGTTGCTTCGGTTTCTGTCAATTCATCGGCGGTACCCAATATTCTATTTAACTCACTTTGACGAAGTGGAACAGGGGTGTCTTTTGAGCCCAAAAATCCAACTACTCCAGAAACGCTTTTAATTAAGGGCATAACCTCAGCGTCGGAAAAATCGGCTCTAACTAATATATAACCAGGGAAAGCATTTCTTTCCTTGATTACTTTTTTACCATCTTTAACGAGATATACTTTTTCTGTGGGGATTAAAATTTCAGGCACAAAAGATAACTTGTTGTCGCGTTCAAGCTCAACTTCAATGTTATGCTTCACCTTCTTTTCTTGTCCGGTGATGGCGCGTACAACATACCATTTGTGTTTTTCTTCTGAAACTGTCATCCGTTTTATTTAAAAAGCTTGTAGAACTGGGTAGTTGATAACCCTAATACACTATCTAATCCCCAAATTACTAAGGAGAAAATGAGGGTAGCAACTAGGACGATCCACGTACTTTCCATGAGTTCATTCCATGTAGGCCAAGAGACTTTATTTTGCAATTCATCTCTGATCTCACGGAAGTAATTTGAAACTTTTCCAGCCATATCTTTATTTTTTTCGTTTGCACGGGCACTAGGATTCGAACCCAGATCAAAGGTTTTGGAGACCTCTATTCTACCATTGAACTATGCCCGTATAAAAAGGAGTGCAAGCACTCCTTTTTAAGTATAGCAGTTATTTGCTATTAATCAAGAATTTCAGTTACCTGACCAGCTCCTACTGTTCTACCACCTTCACGGATAGCAAAACGTAGACCTTTTTCCATCGCAATTGGTTGGATTAGTTCTACTGTAATAGAAACGTTGTCACCAGGCATAACCATTTCAGTACCTTCAGCTAGGGTGATTTCACCTGTTACGTCAGTTGTACGGAAATAGAACTGTGGACGATATTTTTGGAAGAATGGAGTATGACGTCCACCCTCTTCTTTGCTCAATACGTAAACCTCAGCTTTGAACTTTTTGTGTGGCTTCACACTCTTAGGAGCGCAAATAACCATACCGCGACGGATGTCATTTTTATCGATACCACGTAACAAGATACCAGCGTTGTCACCAGCTTCTCCGCGATCCAATAATTTACGGAACATCTCAACACCAGTACATGTTGAAGTTAATGTAGATCCAAATCCAATGATTTCAACTGAATCTTGAACGTTGATTACACCACGCTCGATACGACCAGTTGCTACTGTTCCACGACCTGTGATAGAGAAAACGTCTTCGATTGGCATCAAGAAAGGTTGGTCAACCAAACGTGGAGGTACAGGAATCCAAGTATCTACAGATTCCATCAATTGCAAAATGCTATCAACCCATTTTTGATCACCGTTTAATCCACCTAAAGCAGATCCACGTATGATTGGTGTGTCAGCGTCGAATTCATAGAACTCCAACAATTCGCGGATTTCCATTTCAACTAAGTCTAACAACTCTTCGTCGTCTACCATGTCTACTTTGTTCATAAACACAACCAAACGTGGAACACCAACCTGGCGCGCCAACAGAATGTGTTCACGGGTTTGAGGCATTGGACCATCCGTAGATGCCACAACGAGGATAGCACCATCCATCTGCGCAGCACCAGTAACCATGTTTTTAACATAGTCAGCGTGACCTGGACAGTCAACGTGTGCGTAGTGACGGTTTTGAGTTTGATACTCAACGTGGGCAGTATTAATCGTGATACCGCGCTCTTTCTCTTCTGGAGCAGAGTCAATAGATTCGAAAGAACGAGCTTCTGAGAAACCCGCGTTGGCCAATACAGAGGTAATAGCCGCAGTCAAGGTAGTCTTCCCGTGGTCAACGTGACCAATGGTACCAATGTTTAAGTGCGGCTTGGAACGGTCAAATGTTTCTTTTGCCATAGTTTTTTATTATTGTTTGTTTTTAAAAGTGTTTCGAGCCAATGAGGGGAATTGAACCCCTGACCTTTTCCTTACCAAGGAAACGCTCTACCCCTGAGCTACATCGGCAATTGCCAGAATTAACTGGCCCGCTTGAGCGGGAGACGAGGCTCGAACTCGCGACCTACAGCTTGGAAGGCTGTCGCTCTACCAACTGAGCTACTCCCGCAATTAAATATCTGCAACCTTTGGTGGGGAAAGAAGGATTCGAACCTCCGTAGGAATTAACCAGCAGATTTACAGTCTGCCCCATTTGGCCGCTCTGGTATTTCCCCAGAAATTTATACAATCTCTCGCATAAACAAATTGCAGATATTTGGAGCCACCAGTCGGGATCGAACCAACGACCTACTGATTACAAGTCAGTTGCTCTACCAGCTGAGCTATGGTGGCTTTTGTGTTACAGAACGTTTTGTTTTCCTTCTCTTCGTTTTCTGGTCGAAAAAAGGACTGCAAAAATAGTCATTTCTTTG
>CAMAQS010000039.1 GCA_945860565.1 Chitinophaga pinensis
ACCAAAAGAGGTAGGTGTTTTCTCCCAATGGATTAAAAGTAAATTTTTGTATCAAATGGATTTGTATTTACAAAAGAATGGCTGAATGAAACATTCAGCCATTCTTTATATGTTTAAATTAAAAATTATAAATGGATACACTCATCGTAGGCCTGAGCAACGGCTTCCATAACGGCTTCAGACATGGTAGGATGTGGATGTACTGACTTCAATACTTCCATCCCTGTGGTTTCTAGGTTTCTTGCTACAACGGCTTCTGCGATCAAATCTGTTACGCCTTCGCCAACCATGTGGCAACCCAACCATTCTCCGTATTTCTTGTCGAAAATAACCTTTACAAAACCATCTTTGTGTCCACCTGCGCTGGCTTTTCCGCTTGCACTGAATGGGAATTTACCTACACGGATATCATATCCTTTTTCCTTGGCTTGAGCTTCGGTATATCCTACAGAAGCAACTTCTGGGTGAGTATAAGTACAACCAGGGATGTTGCCATAATTTAATGGTTGTGGGTGATGACCGCAAATGGCTTCAACACAAATGATTCCTTCCGCAGAGGCAACGTGTGCCAAAGCTGGACCAGGAACGATGTCGCCAATGGCATAAACACCTGCAACAGAGGTTTTGTAGAATTCGTCTACAACAACTTTTCCTTTGTCAGTATTAATTCCAAGGGTTTCAAGTCCTAAGTTTTCAAGGTTTGTTTGAACACCAGCAGCACTTAATACGATATCACATTCTTTGGTTTCAGTACCAGTTTTGGTTTTGATGGTAACTACACAACGGTCGTTTTTAACTGTTACGCTTTCTACGCTGCTATCAGTAAGAATGTCAATGCCTTTTTTCTTGTAGATTTGAGCCATTGATTTGCTTACATCCTCATCTTCTATAGGAAGAATGCGGTTCATGAATTCCACGATGGTCACTTTTGTACCAATGGTGCTGTAGAAATAGGCGAATTCCATTCCAATAGCACCAGAACCAATTATAAGCATTTCTTTAGGTTGCTTTGGCAATACCATGGCTTCACGGTATCCAACTACGTATTTGCCATCCATTTTGATATTTGGCAATTCACGGCTGCGCGTACCAGTAGCTAGGATTATGTGATCTGCTTCTACAGTAGAGGCAGAACCATCTTCGGCAGTGACAGAAATTTGGTTTTTGGCAACCAATTTTGCAGAACCTTTAATGACTTCGATTTTATTCTTTTTCATTAAAAAGGCAATGCCTTTGCTCATGCCATCAGCCACCCCTCTAGAACGTTTTATCATTCCGTCGAAGTCTGTTTTAGCATCGGCTACGGTAATACCGTAGTCTTGAGCATGGGTTATATAATCAAAAACTTGTGCGCTTTTAATCAATGCTTTAGTAGGGATACAACCCCAGTTCAAGCACACTCCGCCTAAATCGGCTTTTTCAATAATGGCAACTTTTTTGCCTAATTGTGAAGCACGAATGGCAGCTACATAACCACCAGGTCCACTTCCGATAACAGCAATATCAAATTTCATGGTTTAAAAATTAATGCGAATATAATTGTTTTTTTAGCAATGTGGGTATAGACGCCTATCAAGACATCGCCTTACTACCCGCACGTTTGCGCTCGTTTTCATCAAGAATAATTTTACGAAGACGGATGTTTTCAGGTGTAACCTCAACATACTCATCTCCCTGAATGTATTCCATTGCTTCTTCCAACGTAAATTCTTTTGGTGGTGCCAAAACAGAGTTATCGTCTTTACCAGCAGCACGGAAGTTGGTCATTTGTTTAGCCGTACAAAGGTTTAATACCAAATCTCCTGGTTTAATGTGCTCACCAACAATTTGACCTGTATAGATTTCTACGTTCGGATGAATGAAGTAGTTACCACGGTCTTTTAATTTATCCATACTATATGGGGTAGAAAATCCTTTTTCTTTTGAAATTAACACTCCATTTACACGCGTTGGCATTTCGCCTTTCCACGGTTCAAACTCTTTAAAACGGTGGGCCATAATGGCTTCACCTTGTGTTGCAGTAAGTAAGTTGTTTCTTAATCCCATCAAACCTCTAGAAGGAATTTCGAATTCAACACGCACCATATCGCCTTTTGGCATCATGCTCAACATTTCGCCCTTGCGCTGACTTACATATTCAATTACTTTACCAGAATGATGATCTGGAACGTCTACAGTCAAGATTTCAATCGGTTCGAATTTCTTGCCGTCTATTTCTTTAGTGATTACACGGGGTTGTCCTACTTGTAATTCATAACCTTCACGGCGCATGGTTTCAACCAATACACCCAAGTGAAGAATACCACGTCCAAATACCAAAAATTGATCTGCACTGTTGGTGTCTTCCACTTTAAGTGCAAGATTTTTTTCTGTCTCTTTATACAATCTTTCACGAATTTTCTGAGAAGTTACGTGTTTACCCTCTTTTCCAAAAAATGGAGAGTTGTTAATGGCAAACAACATACTCATGGTAGGTTCGTCGATTTTTAAAGCTGGCAATGCTTCAGGATTTTCTATATCTGCCACACAATCGCCAATTTCAAAATCTTCTAACCCAGTGATGGCACAGATGTCACCCGCTACCACTTCTGTGGTTTTAAGTTTACCTAAACCACTAAAGGTATAAAGTTCTTTAATTTTATGTTTTTCAATTTTACCATCGCGTTTAATTAAGGAAACCGCCATGTTTTCTTTTAAATGACCGCGTTTAAGTCTACCAATTGCAATACGACCGGTAAAGCTGCTATAGTCCAAGCTGGTTACCTGCATTTGTATAGTTCCTTCTTCGATTTCTGGTTCAGGAATTACATCAATAATGGTATCCATTAAGTAGGTAAGGTCTTCTGTAGGGACTTTATAGTCTGGTCCAAACCATCCGTTTTTACCAGAACCAAAGATGGTTTTGAAATCCAATTGTTTTTCGTCTGCACCGAGGTTAAAGAACAAGTCGAAAACATCGTCATGGGTTTTTTCAGGATCGCAGTTTGGTTTATCTACTTTGTTGATTACAACAATTGGTATTTTTCCAAGTGAAAGTGCTTTTTGCAATACAAAACGCGTTTGAGGCATTGGACCTTCAAAGGCATCCACCAAAAGCAATACGCCGTCGGCCATGTTTAATACACGTTCTACTTCACCTCCAAAGTCGGCGTGACCTGGAGTATCAATAATGTTAATTTTGGTACCCTTCCAGTTTACACTTACGTTTTTAGCAAGGATGGTGATTCCTCTTTCGCGTTCTAGATCGTTGTTGTCAAGAATAAGTTCCCCCATTTCTTGGTTTTCGCGGAATAATTTGGCTTGGTGAAGCATTTTGTCAACCAATGTGGTTTTTCCATGATCGACGTGGGCAATGATGGCAATGTTGCGCAATAAAGACATATAAATTTTAAAAATTGCGCGAAGTTCGCCATTTAAATGCACAAAACCTTGTATATGAACGAAATTTAACGGATAATCGCCGCATTTTTTGAAACAACCTACAAAGGTTCGCTGTTTTTGCGAGAAAACGTTACAATAATAGTTAGTACATTTGAAAAAAAATACAACATGCGCGCAACCCTTATTATTTTATGCCTATTCATTTCCAATCGCGATTTATTGGCGCAATCCCAAATTCTACAAGACAATTTTGAGGGAAACAGCACCATTTCAACTTGGGCTGGTGATGATTGTGGTATGGATACCAATTTTGTCAATCCCTTTCAAAATGGAATAAATACATCTTCCACCGTATTGAAATATACAGATGGTGGTGGTTTATATGCCAACATCCGTTTTGATGCAGGTTCTAATTTTAATTTGTCGAAGAGTAGCGTTTTTACTCTAAAAGTGTATGTCCCTTCAAACGATATCACGGGAAGTCAAACAAACCAAATATCTTTAAAACTTCAAAATGCTTCGTTGTCGGCTCCTTGGTCTACACAATGTGAAATTATTAAGACAATTGTATTGGATCAATGGCAAACCATCACTTTTGACTTTTCTCAAGATGCGTTTATTAATTTCGATCCCAATTCTGCGAATCCCTTGGCAAGAAACGATTTTAACAGAGTCCTTTTCCAAATGAATGGAGAAAACAACAACGACAAGGTTGTCGCTTATTTCGATGATTTCTTGTATTCAGCGGCTAGTTCGGTTTTTACTAACTTGGTTTGGAGCGATGAATTTGACCAAGATGGGGCAGTAAACACGACAAAATGGTTTCATCAAACACAATTGCCAAATGGAGTGAGTTGGTATAATAATGAATTACAACACTATACAAATCGTTCAGTTAATTCATTTTGTGAAGATGGCGTGTTAAATATTGTTGCAAAAAAAGAAAGTTTTACCGACCAAGGACAAACAAAACAATATACTTCGAGTAGGTTAAATTCAAAATATGCATTTAAATACGGCCGCATTGAAGCACGGATGAAATTGCCAATAGGAGAGGGTACTTGGCCCGCATTTTGGATGCTTGGAAAAAATATCATTGAACCGGGTGGATATTGGACCTCAAACTTCGGTACCAAAAACTGGCCGGCATGTGGTGAAATTGACATTATGGAACATTGGGGATCCAATCAGAATGTGGTTTCCAGCGCCGTACACCATCCAATTAATGGCAACTTGGCAGTTGGTGAATACAGTACCGGTGATCAATATAGAGAAAATGTATCCACGGAATTTCATGTATATGCTGTTGAATGGAATGAGAAAAGCCTCATATTTACGGTGGATGGAATTAGGCATTTAACTTACAATCCTCTAGTTAAAGATCAATATACATGGCCTTTCGATGCCGAACAATACATTTTGTTAAACTTTGCAATAGAACCCCGTGTATCTCCTAATTATACTCAATCTACAATGCAGGTTGATTATGTGCGCGTTTATCAAGAAAAAACATCAAATACCGACCTTATGGCAAAAGCACCACAATTTAAGGTGTTTCCAAATCCTGTTGTCAACGAATTAAGCATCCACCAATTCGAAAACACGAATGCAAAGGTTGAAATTTGTTCCTTATCGGGTCAAATTTTGAAATCTCTTAAACTGAATAAATTGGATACCGCAATAGATGTAACAGATATGCCTGCAGGAGTATACATATTGAAAATAGTGGCTTCTTCTGGTAGTGAAACATTTAAATTTATAAAAGAGTAAGTTTACTAGATTTAGACTTTGTCAATTACGGATTTCCATTTTTAACATCCCAAAGCAATGTTGAAAATCAAAAATCGCGATTTCCATTTTTTGTCCCCTTTTACTCGATAGTTAAATCGAACTGTTTTTTGAATGATACCGCTAGATACAGGATATTCATTGGCTTGTTTTACATTGACAATTAAGGGATAATATTTTTCGGGACACTCTCTTTTAACGGCTTCACGGAAGGATGTAGTATCAAACTCACCTGTCCACGAACTTTCTTTAGAAACAGTTATTGGAACTTCAAATTGTCCGCTGGAAGTAATTTCTATTGATTCCCAATTTGAGGATTGGGTATTCCAATTCGACAACTCGCAGAGGGTTCCCTCGTCACTAACTACTAGTGCCATTTTTTCTGAAATTTGCATCTCCACATCCATTGAACTGAGGTCGGCCTTTCCTTTAAAAATAGGCCATTCTGCCATGTGAATGTCCCAATCTTTAAATAAGGTATCGCTCGCAGTCGAATCCCTCAAGTTAAGTGGCGAAATGGATTGAAAGTTAAAACCATTAATATTAATTCCGGTATCTACATTATTTGCGCTTTTTGCAATTGTTTTCGAAGGTTTGTGTTTTTCTTGGCAGCTTATAAGTCCCCCAAGAAGAAACAAAATACCAATATGATATCCAATTGAGTATGTTTTTTGGGGGATGTTTGTCGTTGTTGCAAAGTACATTCCGGCAAAATTAGGCTTAATTTGGGAATTGAATTTTCAAAAAAGTTCTTTAATAATAATTTCATTTGAGAACCCCATCAACAATATTTTCCCCAAAATTGAAGTTATAAACTCTTGAATATCTCTGCGTCTACATATCTTTTTGTGATTTTGGGCTGTGTTTTTCAGAGTACCCATTTGTTTGCTCAGGTAAATTTCTATAATAGATTGGCGGACTCTACACTGGTTTTAACCAAACAAAATGTGCATTACGATGGGTCTTATTTTGTGCTAGATTATCCCAACGGCGATGTGCCCTCAAACAAAGGGGTTTGCACCGACGTGGTTGTTCGGGCTTACAGAAAATTGGGGGTTGACTTGCAAAAAGAGGTGCACCAAGACATGAAGGCGAATTTTAAGAAATATCCCAAAAAATGGGGTTTGTCTGGGCCAGATAAAAACATAGATCACCGAAGAGTCCCCAACCTCATGACATTTTTTTCAAGGAAAGGAATCGTAAAAAAGATTTCTTTGAATCCAGAAGATTATGCTCCGGGTGACATTGTTTGTTGGGATTTAGGCGGAGGTACAACCCATATTGGAATGGTGGTAAAGTCCAAGTCTACGGATGGAAAACGGCATCAGATTGTTCACAATATTGGGTCAGGTCAAGTCATGGAGGATTGCCTGTTTAACTACAAAATTATAGGGCATTACCAGTATAAAAAATAGACTAGGCAAGTCAAATTTATTTGCAGATTTAAGTGCTTTTAACTGAGGCAATTATAAATTAAAGTAGATTCGGATTTGCATTTTTTGCAACTGTTTTCAAAGTTAAAAGTATGATTTATTGCAAAATCCAAAATGCAGGATTCGTTAAACTAAAATGATTATATGATTTAAAAATATTGAAATTAATTTAGTCTAGAAATAAATATAATTGAAATAAATCGGTTATATATAAATGATTAGAAGTCTTGAAATTTCATTTGATAATTCCAGTGACAAATTCTCTGAATTGAAAGTCCCGACTTCCAGCAGAGCCATCCAAGAAAATCAGATTAAAAAGAATGGACAAGTATTTCGTTTTGGATTGAGATGGATTTTTTTTTGCTTTTTTTGGGGGATGTTAGGCGGTGCATCGGCACAATTTATTGCCTTGGACTCCCAGAAATACGATGAATGGAAGCGGGCATTTGGGTTTGTTGTAAATACGATAAATAATGTAAATTATTGTCAACAAAACAAATACCAGAAATCGGAGTTAAACGAGTTGTTGTTTATAGCAAATCATTATGTTTTCAGCGATGACAAAAAGAACGCACTAAAGTCGAGCTCAGAAAATTTCAAATATTGGCCTTTAACCAAGAACCAAATCAAGCTATTCAACGAAACGAAGTTGAAGTTCGACAATGGCATACTTCTGTATTTAGATTCACATACTCGGGTGTTAATTTACCAAACATTCGATAAGAATACACTGGGAAATGCCCTGAGGCAATTCAATATTATGGATGTTCAATCTGCTCGAATATTAAAGGTTCCTACAAACAAGCCGAATGAAGATTATCAAAGAATTATAAGTCAAACAATCTTTAACAATCAATATCATTTTATCGATGATAGAGGAAATAGGTATGTGTTTGATACTGCCTTTAATTTTATTCCGCAAGATGACACGGCCCTTTACAATCAGTTGTTTGAGTTTTTGCAATTCAATACAAAAGATTCGCTCATTCTAAAAAAGACCGACAAAAGGCTATACATAGGTACCGGTTCCGTTTTTTCAAGTGCACTGTACAATTGGGTTAACATGTCTTATTTGAAAGCAAGTGGGGATACTTTTGCGAAAGATTGGGCCAGTTTATTTGTGGTGAGACGAAACAACCAAATTTATTGCAAACAAATTAAATACTCTTTCCCAAACCAGTACTTTTTCCCAGACCAATACTTCAAAGTTTTGAACGATTCCATCGTGCAGGTAATGAATTTCTGCTCGGAATACTTTCCTGCGGTAGTTCCAATTGTAACTGAAATCAATTTCAATTCCGGCGTGTTAAAGCATGGAGGATTCATTGATTCAAGTTCTTTTCGAAAGGTAATTGCCTCGAAGTGGTTTTTCAGAAATTACGACATGGTATATATGGATTCCACTTACATTGCTTTTGTGGATCATCCTCTGGTGTACAATCGCAAGACACGTAAAATGGATACATTAAGTTTTGTTGAGAGAATTTACTATATGCTGGACTCTAGGGCTCCCAAATGCATCGAATTCTCAAGAACCGCAATGGGTTACGAAGCCTTTTATTCAACAGGTTATAGTTTGTACAAAGTAGAGTATGATGTTGACTTGAAGCTCATAAATATTGGAGTTTCCAATGTTTATCCATATTTTATGCTCTCACAACCTGGAAAATTTCCATTTGTTTGTGCTTTAGATGGCCAATACAACTTTTGCTTCATCCCATTATTTCGGTGATTTGCGCAATTTTATAGACTGACGAATAATCTTAAAGAAAATTCGTTGGTGGCGGTAGATTTCTTTTTGCCCATGCCAAAAGGAGTGCTTTGGATCGTAAATGTGTGTGGGTTCGCTCTTGGCACCATTTACCTCAATAATGCTGAAATTTATTCCATTTTCAAGTTCTTCCCAAGTGTTGTATCTTATGTCTAATCTGCCATAGTAAAAACCATCGATATCCCCCAAGAGTTCATTGTAAACAGCTACCAATTTGGCATTTATTTTTTGCGAATAATCCAAAAATTCAGTGCCCCGATTGTGATTTCCAAAGGGCACCAAGCAGCGCTGTTCATCTTTTGGCAGAATTTCAGAGAGGTCCATTTGCTTTTTCAGGGTTGGAATTTGAAGGCGAAATCGTGGATTATCAGATAAGATTTGTTTCATACTCCGTTTGCCATCCCCCAAAACAGAAAGAAAAACCTTGCCCGTTATTCCCGAAATGTGTCCCTTTTTTTGATCTGGAAATCGGTAATAGAACAGTCCAATTTCATTCGGGTATTCACATATTTCTTGGATTAAAAAGTCTGCCTTCAAAGCAGATTTATACTGCAATATTTCTTCGATGGTATTCACTTTTTTAACCATCACTCCCCGGCAGCCAATGTCGGGTTTTACAATTAATGGAAACTTAAACGATTCATTTTGAATGATTTCTGCTATGTTTACCCGTTCTGAATTTCTCACAATGCAGGTCTTCGGATAGCGGTTTTTGGGCAATAAATTATAAATGTCAAACTTGCTGTCGTCATACAATCCACCGTTTTTTATGGCTGGATTCGCGAATTGAAAAAAGCGCCACCTTCTGAACCGAATGGCATAAAACACCCACAAAATAATAGTGGGAGCGTAGACCACATACATGGACCAGTACTCCCAATTTCGTAGTTTGTGCCAAAACAGTTTCATTGATGTTAATGGCTCGCTTGTCCAGATTGTTCTTGATAAATCAAGGTCGATTTGGCATACCCAAAAGTGGGGTCATTTAAGTCAATTTCTAGAACTTTAAATCCAATTTTCAGTATGGCTTGATGGTGTATGCAATGTTCAATATTGTACAACAATTCACGCAAATAAGAGCTTTCTATATTAGATATTTGATGATTGTAAATGCTCGAAACTTCTATTTTTTTGTTTGGTTTAACCAGTTGTGAGATCACTACAGCAATGCACTCTGAGGCGTAAATAATGTCGGATTCAATTTTTTGGTCTCTAATTCTTTTGTCATAATCAACGATTCCACTGTCATAATGATTCATTAACTGTTGAAATAACTCAATGATATGCCGGCTGTGTTGGCCAATTGTGGCGTTTCCCAAAAGGGGAATTTGGCAATTATATTGGTCGTATTCTAGGGTATTGATGCTATCAAACAACTGCAACAATACATTTTTGGCTTCATTTATAATGCTGTTATTTTCCATTCTTTTTTAACTTTTGTGCGAAAATTTGTTCCAATTTATCCATTTTTGGTTTAATTACTGCTTTGCAATAGGGTTCTTCTTTATTTATTTGGTAATATTCTTGATGATAGTTCTCTGCAATATAAAACTTTTTGTATGCCACAACCTCCGTTACAATCGGATTTTCGAAGGCTTTATTGTCGTTCAGTGTTTTGATAATATTCTCTACAATTTTACGCTGTTCGTTGCTGTGGTATAAAACAATGGACCGGTATTGCGTGCCAACATCTGCACCTTGTTTGTCTTTGGATGTCGGGTTGTGAAGTTTGAAAAATACTTCAAGCAATGTTGTAAGTGATATAATTTCAGGGTTATATGTAATCTGTACGACTTCCGCATGACCCGTTTTCCCCTCGCATACTTTGTTGTAAGACGGATTTTCGGTAGTGCCGCCGCTATAGCCCGATTCTACTTTAGATACTCCCTCTAATTCATCAAAAATGGCTTCAATGCACCAAAAACATCCCCCGCCAAGTGTTATCACTTCCGAAGTTTTGTTGGATTTTGGTTCGAAGTTTAACGCTGCTGAATTTACACAATAGCGGTTTCCAGTTGCTGTTGGACCGTCATCGAAAATATGTCCCAAGTGTCCACCACATCTGGCACAAGATATGGAAGTTCGTTTCATGCCGTGGCTATTGTCTTCGGTTTGCACGATTTTCCCCCCTGTAATTTCTCTATCAAAACTCGGCCAACCACAATGGGCTTCAAATTTCATTTCGTCAGAAAACAATTGTAGACCACATCCTGCACAAGAATAAATGCCTTTTTCTTTTGTGAAAACAAACTCACCTGTGTAGGGTTTTTCAGTTCCATTTTCTCTTAGTACGTAATATTGCTCAGGTTTAAGTTTGGCTTTCCATTCTTCATCTGTTAATTTTCTGAAAGTATCCGCCATAACGGTTTCATTTTTTGGTTTATTCTGGGTGTTTTGTGCACATGAAAATGAAATTAACTGTGCGAAAATTGCGAAACTAATAAATAGGTTTTTCATTTTTTAATAAATTTAGAAATGGTTGAAATGAATTCATTTTTGTATAAAATGAACAGTGAAATGCACGCTGCCAATACAATTAAAGCTAGGGTGAAAAGTCCGCCACTGTCGCCCTTTACCTCCGTTCCCAATACAAGAAAATGAGAGAAAATGGCGCCGCTGATGGTTCCAAAAGATAAGAAAATGCCCAAAAGTTTGGTTCTAGGAATAATGATAAGAGCGGATGTAATCAATTCCATAATGCCCACGCCAATGCGTCCATAAGGTTCAATTCCGAGTTGCGAAAAGATGTAAACGGAATCCGGGTGAGCGGTGAATTTGAAGAACAAAGTTTGAAGAAAAATTATGGCTATGACTAAACGTAGCACCCAAGATAAAATGTGTTTAATTTTCATAATTTATTTTTTTAATAGTTTAGACCAGTTGTTGTTTGCTTTGTTTTTTAGGTTTTTTTCGTCCTTATTCCAGCTATTTAGGGTGTTGTTGAAATAGGCATTGTAGAATAAGTAGAGTTTGCCATCAATAATTTTAAAGGTTTCAGGGTCAATGTCAACTTTTTCGCCGTTATCGCCCATGGCGTAAGCGCACCAACCTCCGTACATAGGTTCGTATTTTGAGGGATTTTTAAGAAAGGCTAGTTTGTTGGCTTCAGAAGAGAAATGGTAAATAATTCCGCGGTGATTGGCTCTGAATTTTTTGCTGCCTTTTACGGCTTGTTTATTGAAATAGGCCACTGCGTCATATCCTTGTATGGCTATGCCATTTTCAATATTAGAGTTTAAACCAATGGGGTCTTTGGATTGTGCAAACATCAAGTTTGTTGATGTTATGAGAAGGAGTAGAATGAACTGTTTCATAATTGTTAAATCTTAAAGTATGAAACAAAGTTCGCTGCAATCAAAAAAGCAAAATGTCGGCTACTTTACATTTTCAATCATTTCGTTGATTTTTTTATAATCCACTATAAAAATTTCCTTTTGGGAATAATTTAGAATTCCGTCTTTTTCCAATTCTTTTAGGAGGGATATCACAGATTGCCTGGTAATGCAAATAAGCTGTGCGATGTCTTTTTGAGTCAAGTAATTCGGCAAGGCTTTGTTGTTTTCGGCGATGCCTTCTTTTTCTAAAATGGTTTGAAGGAGCAACAGAAGTCGTGTTTTTGCATCTTTAAAGAGGATGTTTTTATAACTATTTTGGATTTTTTTGAAGTTAAAGCCCATAAATTTGATGTAGTTTATGGCGAAGTCGGGCTTTTTCAACATTACTTCTTCCAACTTTTCACGAAAGAAGGTACACAGGATGGCTTCGGAGGAAATGACTTTAATAAAATCCGAATCGTGGGTGTTTTTTGTAAAACCCACCTCACCAAAAATATCACCTTTTTGAAGTATTTCCAGCAGGATTTCTTCGCCGTCTTTGTTGATTCGGAAGAGTTTAATCACGCCAAACTTTAGGAAATAAAGTCGCTCTTTGTCATCGGATGGCAACTCAATTATTTCATTTTTGGTAGACCGCTTAAACTTTTTAAGAATGCAAAGGGCATCTATCTCGGACAGACTCAAATTCTTAAACAGTTGATGCTCTTTTAAATACCAGTATTTTAGGTTGGTTGTCATTGGGGTTGTTCACGCATTTGCACTATGTAGACGTTATTTTGCAAAAACCACACAGTGCAAAGTGGAATCAAAATTAAGGAATTTAGGTTTAGATTTTGCGAATAATGCTATAGACGTTGGAATTGAAGAGAACAATCAAAGTCATCAAACCATCACATCAACCTTAAATTTAACATGGTCTATAAATTTCAAATCCAAGAGTCTTAAGTTTAAAAGGGAAATCAATAAAAAGTTCAAACAACAAATTCAAGGTAATCCTACAATAAAAAAATGAGTTCCTATAAGCCATTATGGAAGTCAGTATTCATAAAATAAATGGTATTGCTAAACAAATAGGATTTTCATAAAATCAGAGTCCAACCTACTTCCCCCAAAACAAAAATTAACTCATTTTACTTGTGCAACTTGGATTTTCTGCAAAAGATGAATCAAGAAAAAGTTATAATAATCGTCGTGAAATTTAGTAATTCTTTAAATACTGTAGCCGCCTGCCTAAAGTTAAAATGTATTTTAGTATTTGATTATTGTTCAAAAAGGGTAAAAAAAATTAACTTTGATCCAAGAAAAAACAAAATTCCACAGCGTTTAATGTGTATGTGGACGATATTTATTCAACTTAAGACCAAGCGAATATTCAATGAATAATATAACTCATTTAGATACAACTTATTTGGAGCGGTGCATTGCTACATTAGAAAAAGCGTATTCATTGTTACAAAAATCGAAACAAGAAGAGATTGATTATGATTTATATAGGTCCGCTTGCGTTAAAGAATATGAAATTATTATTGAACAATGTGGCAAGTTGTTGCGCAAAGCGTTAAAGCCATTTTTACATTCTTCTCAGGCAGTAGATAAATTGTATTTTAAAGACATTTTCCGCCAATGTGTTTTGAAAAGTATCATTCCACTTGGATTATGTGAACATTTCTTGGAATATAGAGACAATAGAAATAACACTGCCCATGATTATGGTGTAAATTTCGCCGAGGAAACGTTAATCTTGCTACCAAGATTCATTGAAGATGCAAAATCGCTAGTTGAATGTTTAAAACAATTGCCAAATGATACTTAGAAATAAAGACAAAGAGAGTTTAATTGCTATTTTTAATACTACAACTTGTCCATTTGAAGTGTGGGCTTATGGCAGTAGAGTAAATGGTGATGCACATGAAGGGAGTGATTTGAACTTGGTTATTAGAACACCAAACTTGGACAAATTGCCCATCGATGTATATTTAAATATGAAAGAGCAAATTCAAAAAAGCAATATTCCAATTGTAGTTGAACTTTTTGATTGGGCAAGATTGCCTGTTTATTTTCAAAAGAATATAGAAGTAAATTACGAAGTATTGTATAATAATATGGAATCCATTCTTAATGAACCACCTCCAGAATACGGTGATAGTTAATTATTTAAATTTACTCTAGTTAAAACGGATTTTCATAAAATCAGAGTCCAACCTACATCCCCCAAAACAAAAATTAACTCATTGTATTTGTGCAACTTGGATTTTCTGCAAAAGATGAATCAAGAAAAAGTTACAATAATCGCCACTAACTTAAGAAACTTAAATCAAATACGATAAACAGTGGTTTTGGCTAATAAAAATTGCAGTACGACCCGTTATATTTTAAAATTAACCAATTAACCTATGGTTACTTATTTGTCAATTCATGTGTGTATAATGAAGTTTTCATAAAAGCATATCGAAAAACATGAGTAAATTTATTTGGTTTTTGGGGGATGCTTCATCAATAGGTTTCATTTATATCTCTCTAAAATCGCTACCTTTGCCGTTTTATGTACGAAGTAGAAATTTCCAAGCGCAAGACATTTGCAATTATTTCGCATCCTGACGCTGGAAAAACAACCCTTACGGAAAAATTTCTATTGTTTGGCGGTCAAATCCAAACTGCCGGTGCGGTAAAATCGAACAAAATCACTAAAACGGCCGCTTCCGATTTCATGGAAATCGAAAAACAACGTGGAATTTCGGTGGCTACTTCGGTAATGACTTTTCCTTACAAAGGGAAATGGGTGAATATTTTAGATACTCCAGGACACAAAGATTTTGCTGAAGATACATATCGGACGCTAACCGCAGTAGACAGCGTTATTCTCGTTATAGACTGTGTAAAAGGGGTAGAAGAGCAAACCAAACGACTCATGGAAGTGTGTCGCATGCGGAAAACTCCAGTTATTGTTTTTGTCAATAAATTAGACCGGGACGGGAAGGATCCATTTGATTTGCTCGATGAAATTGAGGACAACCTCGATATTCAAGTACATCCTCTTTCTTGGCCTATTAATGGGGGCAGAGATTTTAAAGGCGTTTATTTATTGCCAAATAAGTCTTTGAATTTATTTGAAAGCAATAAAACCAAAAAGGCCGACGATATCGTAAGTATTGACGGAGTTCATGATCCAAAACTACCGCAAATTATTGGAACAAAAGATGCCGACAAACTCATTGAGGACATTGAACTTATTGAAGGGGTTTACGGCGATTTAAAAATTGAAGATTACTTAAGTGCCGACATTGCACCCGTGTTTTTTGGTTCAGCTCTGAACAATTTTGGTATACAAGAGTTGCTTGACACCTTTGTGAACATTGCGCCAAATCCTTTGCCAAGAAATACAGATACCCGTGAAATTGCGCCTGAGGAGGCCAAGTTCTCTGGATTTATATTTAAAATTCACGCCAATTTGGATCCAAGACATAGGGACAGAATCGCATTTTTAAGAGTTTGTTCTGGCAAATTTGAACGCAATAAAGCTTACAAACATACTAGATTGGAAAAACCAGTGAAGTTTGCAAACCCCTATACTTTTTTGGCGGATTCCAAAGAAGTGATGGATGCTGCTTTTCCAGGTGATGTTGTTGGTTTATACGATACGGGTAACTTTAAAATTGGAGACACCCTTACCGAAGGTGAATTGTTTACGTTTAAAGGAATTCCAAGTTTTTCTCCTGAAATTTTCAAGGAGTTGATCAATTTGGATCCCATGAAAAGCAAACAATTGGAAAAGGGCATTCAGCAACTTACCGATGAAGGCTTGGCCAGTTTATTTACCCAAGAACCTGGGAGTAGAAAATTCGTAGGTACAGTTGGAGAACTGCAATTTGAAGTTTTGCAATATAGATTGGAACACGAATACAATGCAAAATGTCGGTTCGAAGCCCGTTCCATACACAAAGCCTGTTGGATGACTGGGCCGGAAGCCGATTTAAAGGACTTTATGCGTTATCGTCAGCAGAATATTGCGTATGACAAGGACCAGAATCCAGTGTTTTTAGCAGAAACAGCGTATATTTTGCGCACAGCCATTGAAAAATACTCTGAGATTCAGTTTCACACCACTAGCGAATTTTAAATGTTGTAGGAATATCCAATTCCGAATACCCAGCTATTTTGCCAAGCATTGGTTTGTGGTTTTACCAAATCCTTATCGAAAATTGAAATCAAGGTGTAATTCACATTGAAGTATTTGCTGAGTTTTGCGCTTAAACCTAAGTCAATTCGGCTATCCATAATGAAGGCATCCGTTTTATAGGGTAAAAAGCCCAAGTAGTTTAATTTGGCTTGATAAATCTGATTTGGTCCGAACAATTTGGTGCCACCCATTTGAATCTGAATTCCAAATTCATTGTCGATATATTGACCGCGTTTTACCCTTGCAATCACCTCTTCATTTCGGGCAGTATAGATTTCTTGGTTAATTACATAGGTCTGTTTTAAGGTCACATACCCTAAACGAATGAAGTAGTTTTTGTGAAATTTGTTTTCTGTTCCCAATGCAAATTGTGTTTGGCCTTGAGAGAGAAAACTGGTAGATAATTTTGCCACTTCTCTGCCAATTGCATCTTTGGTATAGGTGTAACCGGGGAGCAATTGGGTTTGAAAATTTAATCCACCATAAAAAGAAAGAGTAGGGTATTGGTTAAATTCCATTCCCAGTTTGCTGTCAAGGAATAAGTTGTCTATGTTTTTGCGGGAGCTTAAAAATGATTGTCCAAAGGCATCATTTTGTCTATTTGAAACCAAGCCAATGTTGATTTTTAGCGAATTATCCCAGCTCATTCCGTTGCGCGTTAAATTGGCGCCCGCATTAATTAAACCGGTAATGGTAATGTTGTTACTTGATCCACCTGTCCAGTTTGGAGAAGAATTGGCCAATGAAAAATTGAGTTTAAAATCGGCGCCATAAACCCATACCCGTTTTGCGGTTGAATCTTTTTTTATGGATGAAAGGGTTGGATTTACATCTCCCTTTCCCATAGTAAAAACACTGAGAAGCAGAGTCAATAACATTGAAGGTGCAAAAATCGGTTTTTTTGATGACTCTTTATTCCGCTGTATGCAAATTTGGACAATTGGATGTGGGGATTGAAAAGGAATGGGTTAAAACCCATTCCTTTTCAATAATAATTTGCCATTAAATATGAGATTTTTTCAAATTCTAAATAATGTGAGAGAATAAATGGCTAGCAGATTTTGAATAGGCATCAGATAGAATTTGCAATATATTATTCATATGCCTCCGGATTCATCTGGAGGCATATGAATTTCCTGATTATGTTGGCTTTAGCCAAAATCTTTAAATATTTCTAATCCATATTTCTCTATGAATTCATCTAATTCTTCCTGAAATGTTTTTTTCTTGTGACGCTTCTCTTGATTTCTAATGTAATTTCTAACTTTAGCTATTGCTAATGGCGAAACAGAGGCTGCATAATATTCATCTTGCCATTCAAATTTTTTCCTTTTTCCGAATGATGAATTTGGCAATTCTGAAAGTAAACTTTGCTTATTTATCCAAAATGCGGATTCCCCCTTAATCAATTGCATGGTTTTCTGAATGGTTTGATCAACCCTCATTGAGATTAGACAATGGCAGTGATCTGAATATCCATTAATGAAATCTATGAAGATGCCATTTGTTTTTGCATTTTCTTTAATGTGATTCCAGACTTTCAATCTCAATACTTCCGAATCTAAATATGGATAACGGTTTTTTGTGCTCCAAACAAAATGTATGTAGACGTGTACAAATGGCATTAATCGGTTTTATTATGTTTATTGACAAAATAATTAGATGGATGATGGTATATTAGTCTCAAATAGATAGTCACCCCCAACCATTTTCTTGATGATTCAAAAGTAAAATTTTTCAACACTAATAAATGACCACTCTTACTTTTGCGAAAACTGCAAATTACAATTTCATAGAGTGGTTTGCTGATTTTTATATCGGTTTATTTATTTGTTAATCAATCCTTTGTGTTTATGGGGGGTGCTATTTGAATACAGAAAACTGCAATACGGATTTTGTAAATAATGCAAATAATAATCGAACAATTCAAAATACTTATCAAAAAAAAAGCCCCACCGCGATTTTGCGGTGGGGCTTTTTTAATTGTCAAGAATTATTAAGCCGTAGCTTCTTCTTTTAATAGTTTTTCTACTAAATCGGCGGCGTCTTTCAACACAATCGCTGAATAAACTTTCAATCCGCTTTCATCGATGATGCGTTTTGCTTCTTCAGCATTTGTTCCTTGTAAACGCACGATAATTGGAATTTTTACATCTCCAATTTTCTTGTATGCATCAACTACACCATTGGCAACACGATCGCAACGAACGATACCACCAAATATATTGATTAATATAGCTTTTACATTAGGATCGCTCATAATAATTCGGAAACCAGCTTCTACGGTTTCAGCATTTGCAGTCCCTCCAACATCTAGGAAGTTTGCTGGTTCACCACCGCTCAACTTGATGATGTCCATGGTAGCCATTGCTAAACCGGCACCATTTACCATACAACCCACGTTGCCATCCAATTTAACATAGTTTAGGTTGTATTTACCTGCTTCTACTTCCGTTGGATCTTCTTCGGCCAAATCTCTCAATTCTAAGAAATCTTTGTGGCGGAATAAGGCATTGTCGTCTAAGTTTACTTTTGCATCTACTGCAATGATTTTTTGATCAGAAGTTTTTAATACTGGATTGATTTCAAACATGGCAGAATCGGTGTCGTCATATGCTCTGTAAAGTGCACTAACAAAAACCACCATCTCTTTAAATGCTTTGCCTTCTAGTCCCAATTTAAACGCGATTTTACGCGCTTGGAATGCTTGTAAACCAGTTGCAGGATGAATCCATTCTTTGTAAATTTTTTCGGGATGGTTTTCAGCTACTTCTTCAATGTCCATTCCACCTTCAGTGGTATAAATGATCACATTTTGTTTTGTCTGACGATCTAACAAAACGCTCATGTAGTATTCTTTTGGTTCAAATTCACCAGGATAAAATACGTCTTGGGCAACCAATACTTTGCTAACGAGTTTACCAGCAGGACCAGTTTGGATGGTTACTAAGGTTCCACCGAGTAAATTTTGAGCAATTTCTGCTGCTTTTTCGGGGGATTTAGCCACTTGCACTCCGCGTTGCTCAGATCCAATGATGCTGCCTTTTCCGCGTCCACCAGCATGAATCTGTGCTTTTACAACAGACCAATCACTGCCGAATTCGTCGCGTACTTTTTCAGCCGCAATCCTAGCTTCTTCTGGGGTTTCTGCCACAAAACCATTTTGTACGGCAACGCCGTATTTTTTTAAAATTTCTTTGGCTTGATATTCGTGAATATTCATAAGGTAATTCTGGGAATTTTTCTAAATTGAGATGCGAAAATAACTAACTTTGAAGCCAATCCGATAACTTTTTTTGTTAAAACCCGTGATTTCTTGTAAAAATATCATAAAAAAATATCAACAGTTGGAAGTTTTGAAGGGAATAGACCTGGAAATTCATTCCAATGAAATTGTTTGTATCACTGGAGAAAGTGGTGCGGGCAAGAGCACCCTTTTACATATTGTTGGGACCTTAGATGCACCTACTCAGGGTGAAGTATGGATAGATGGCGTGAATGTTTCGTCGTTAAAAGGAAACAAATTGAGTGCTTTTAGAAATCAAAATTTGGGTTTCATTTTTCAATTTCATCAATTAATCCCAGAATTTTCTGCCTTAGAAAACGTCGCTTTACCCAGTCTAATTCGGGGTGAATCCATGAAAGAAGCCAAAGCGAAGGCTAAAGAAATGCTCTCTTATCTTGGTCTTTCGGAAAGATTGGAACATAAACCTTCAGAACTTTCGGGGGGAGAACAACAACGAGTAGCCATTGCTAGGGCCTTGGTAATGAATCCAAAAGTAATTCTCGCAGATGAACCGAGCGGGAATTTAGATTCCAAAAACGCTCGGCTCACACATGAATTGTTTTTTAAAATGAGAGATGATTTTAACCTCACCTTTGTGATTGTAACGCACAATCCTGATTTGGCTTTAATGGCAGACCGCCAAATCAAATTGAAAGACGGCCTTTTACTTTAACGTTTTCCATTGTTCATTTCATAACGGTCTTTTCCGTTCCATCCCATTGAAATACCAAATCTAATTCCATTTTTACCGGGAACAGCGTAAATATTAACTGGTAGATTCAGTTTTCCACTTTTAATTGTTTTACCCGC
>CAMAQS010000040.1 GCA_945860565.1 Chitinophaga pinensis
TGGGAATAAATGCCCAAATGACTGTAATATAAGGCAGCAGAGAAAAGTGCAGAAAGCAAAACGTATTTAAGGATAAACACATTGCGCGATGCGCTTAGCGGCTTGGTCAAGACCAGAAAACCGCAAAACATCCCCCAAAAAACATCACATAAACTGTTTAAAACGATGTGTGTTCCATTCACAGCCAAGTTTTGCCAAAATATGGAACGGTATAACAAGGACGCCAAAAACAATCCCAAACTAAGTAATATGTATTCTTTTGCTTTCACCATAATGTAGACGCAATTAATACCATAGACGTTTTTTAAAGCAATCCGTTGATCAATAGTTTGATACCGTTGGTCATTTAAAGTGCAATAGTTGGTCAATCAAGGCGGTTTTAGCCAAAACGCGGACGGATTTGGGCCCGTCTAATGGGTATGAAAATCAAAAATTCTATTGCAATATTGAGCCTCGCGGTGATTGCTGCGGCCTCATTTTTTGGATCTTGTAAAAAAGAAACCATCAACACAAAAAAAGATACTGTGGCAACAGTCCGCAAGTCTGTCTTAGAACTAATGTGTCAGAATTGGGTGTTAAAAGAGACGTTCCAAAATGATGCGCCCCAAACAGAAAATGGAGCTGAATTGTACCAATTTACGAACAACGGGAAGTTCAACTTTTACATGAACCAAAAATGGGAAACACTTGGTACGTACTCGTTTAACGACAAAGACTCAAACTCAATTTCTGTTTTATTTAATGGAAGCACCATTTCGTTGTGGCTGGATTTAAAGGAACTCAACGAACACGCGTTGAAAACCGAATTCCATTCAGGGGGCAACAAATTGAATTACAATTATACGCGCTGATTTTTTCTTAGATATACCTAAAAGCCGGGTTGATTGTAGCCCGGTTTTTTTATGTAAAATTTTTAATGTACCAATTCCACCGGAAAATAGCGCAATGTACTTTCTTGTGGTGTGTGAATTATTTGGGAGATGCTCACTGTTTGGACTTCTGGTTTGGGGGATGGTAACTCCGGTTTTAAGTTAAGGTGGGTGTGGTGGTATTCCAATATTTTATCGGCACAGATGGTGTCTTGACGCATTTGCCATTCTTCGAACATGCGTCTGCGGGCGGATTTTAATCTGGAGGTATACAGTGTAGAAGAACACCAAAAATGCATGATGTTGGGATCTAAATAGTTGGCATGCTTTTGTTTGCCATCCCAAACTAATTCCATTAAAAAAACGGAATCTCGGATATCGAATAGTATGATGGTAAATGGCTCTACATTGGTCAAGTCGATGAGGGTTATAAAATCCCAAGGGTGTTCGTAATTGAATCGTTCTAAAGCAATATTTCCGCGGCTACGGCTATAATTCCCGGTATGTTTGTGCTTTTTAAAACCGCCATTTAACAAACACAATCCTTCCTTGTTTTCAGACCATGCAATCCATGTACCGCCTTTTTCGCTATCCTTCGGATATACAATATTTTGATTTTCGTGCTGGTAGGTTTTGGGGGATATGGTTTCCCGGCCCGCACGCTCATCGCGGTTAGAAGTTAATATAAATCCTTCATTGACAGGGAAATAGCTAACGCTGCACATAATTCAGGCGCTAAATAACAAAAAACCCTTTGATTGACCACACATTCTTGGATAATATTCCGTAGAATTTTTGCAATAAATTCAAGAAATAACCATAGCATAACAACGGTGCCCAAATTCATAGACCACCATTCGTTGCGATTTTCGAAAAAACTCATCCCTCAAAAATTTGCAAAAATCACTATAGCGTATTATCGGTTTTCTTTTCATGGGGGATGCTTCGCTGTTTGTAGCGAGGTATATTGAATTAACGTACTATTTGTTTTTTTGAAACGAACACTCTGTGTTGTTTTAATTCCGAAAGAGATGTAAAATTTATTCAGATATTTTAAATTTGATGGAGATTTAGAATGGACTTTAAAAAGTTGAAATTCAATTTTGCACTTTATTAAATCTTATAAAAACCAAATGGAAATTAGAAAACTTAAACCAAGTGAAGTGTCTCACTTTAAAGTACTTATTGGTATTTTTAAAGAAGTATTTGAAAACACGGATACAATGCCATCGGACGAGCATTTATCCATGTTGCTGAGAAAATCAGATTTTTTTGTTTTAGTGGCTAGTGTCAATTTCGAAATTGTGGGTGGTTTAACTGTCCATATTTTATCTTCATATTACACCGAAAAACCGGTGGCTTATATTTATGATGTGGGTATTCATCCCCGTTTCCAAAGACAGGGAATTGGAAAATCTTTGATGGAATTTTTAAATCAATATTGTATAGAAAACGGTTTCCAAGAAGCCTATGTTGAAGCCGAAACGGATGACTTAGATGCCGTGAATTTTTACCGCAAAACCAATTTTAGCCACGAAATTCAGGCAACACATTTTACGTATTTTTTTGGTGAAGATTGAGGTTAATTGGGTGTAAATGTTATAAAATTAATCTTTTATCCGCGCAGAATTTTTTCCATCTTTTTGCCTTTTGCCAACTCATCTACCAGTTTGTCTAAATATCGGACTTTGCGGGTCAAAGGATGTTCAATTTCTTCAATGCGATAACCACAAATCATTCCGGTAATAAGATTTGAATTTAGATGTAAAGTTGCACCATCAAAAAATTCCGGAAAGGTTAGTTTCTGCTCAATGGCAAGTTCTATTTCTTCTGTATTATACCCTGTTAACCATTCAATTACAGTATTTAACTCATCTTGAGTTCGTCCTTTTTTTTTGCACTTTTAGCAAATAATGAGGATAAACAGAGGCCAATGTTAATTTAGAAATGCGCTCAATATGCTGTTCCGTAACTTCCATGATTAGATTTTAGATATTGGAAATATAATTTGCGATATTTAAAAGAATAAAGTCCTATTTGAAAGCAGGCTTAACAACGATTAAACAAAGTTTAAACTCAAAGAATATCAATTCAACTTCATTGCCGCAGCGATAAAGGCTACAAACAATGGATGCGGATTCTCAACAGTACTTTTCAATTCTGGGTGAAATTGCACACCAACAAACCAAGGGTGATTTGCAATTTCTACAATTTCTGCCAGTTTGGTTTTTGGATTTATACCAGTAATACGCATTCCTGCTTCTTGGAGTTGATTTTTGTAGGCGTCATTAAATTCATAACGGTGTCTATGGCGTTCGGAAATCTTCAATTTGCCGTATGCTTTTGCAGCCAAACTGCCTTTTTCCAATTCACAATCGTAAGCACCCAAACGCATGGTTCCGCCATAATTGGTGATTTTCTTTTGTTCTTCCATCAAATCAATGACTGGGTAGGGTGTGTTCGGATCCATCTCGGAGCTGTGAGCGCCAGTTAGTCCTGCCACATTTCTTGCAAATTCGATAACCGAACTTTGCATACCTAGGCAAATTCCGAAAAACGGAATTTTATTTTCGCGGGCAAATTTTACGGCTGTAAGTTTACCGTCGATTCCACGTGGTCCGAAACCGGGTGCTACAAGTATTCCTTGAAAGCCTTTTAATTTTTGAGCTACATTTTCATCGGTAAGGTATTCTGAATGGATGTATTTTACTTGAACATCGCATTCATTGCTCGCACCACTATGAATAAATGCTTCAGAAATGGATTTATAAGCATCTGGTAGTTCTACATATTTACCAACTACGGCAATTCGAACTTCCGATTTTGGGTGTTCTAAACGGAACAAGAAATCCCTCCATTGGTATAATTGGGGTTCTACAATGGATTTTAATTTTAGTTTTGCCAAAACCACTTTATCGAGTTTCTCTTTTAGCATGGCCAAAGGCACTTCGTAAATGGTCGATAAATCGCGGGCTTCTATAACAGCGTTGTCTTGAACATTGCAGAACAATGCCAACTTACGTTTAATTTCTGTATTTAGTGGTTTTTCGGTACGGCAAACTAAAATATCGGGTTGAATTCCCAATTCAAGCAAACTTTTAACAGAGTGTTGAGTGGGTTTGGTTTTGAGTTCACCGGCTGCAGCTAAATAGGGGATGAGGGTTAAATGAATAACCAGTGCATTGGATTCTCCTTCATGCCAAATCAATTGACGCATGCTTTCTATGTAAGGCAACGACTCAATGTCACCCACAGTGCCACCAATTTCAGTTATAACGATGTCAAATTCACCGGTTTCACCAAGAATACACATTCTACGGCGTATTTCGTCGGTAATGTGTGGGATAACCTGAACTGTTTTTCCTAAATATTCACCGCGGCGCTCATTTTCAATTACGGTTTGGTAAATTCTACCAGTGGTAACGTTATTTGCTTGGCTTGTAGGTACATTTAAAAAGCGCTCGTAGTGGCCCAAATCCAAATCTGTTTCTGCACCATCTTCAGTAACATAACATTCTCCGTGTTCATACGGATTCAATGTGCCTGGATCGACATTGATGTAAGGATCGAATTTTTGGATGGTGGTTTTGTAACCCCTTGCCTGTAATAGTTTTGCCAACGAGGCGGCAATGATGCCTTTGCCAAGGGAGGATGTAACCCCACCCGTAACAAAAATGTACTTAGTTTTAACCATAAAAGTATTGCTACGGGAAACAAAATTAATTCTTTTGTTTCGGTGTTAACGATAATTTAATCATGTAGTTTTCAACACTGCAATTTTACAATCAAATGCAAGATAGCCAGCCAAATGGATCATCAATGCGCTGTACTTTAAGGTCGTCTAAGAACTGTTTTACCGTTTTTGAAATTTGGTTATCACCGTTGCTTAACACTTCATGATAGGTTCCTCGGTGAGCAAACCCATCTAAATTCATCAAAGTGGCAGCGGTACCAGTTATGAATAATTCCTTTATTTCATGATTCTGATGAGCCGTTACAATTTCGTCGATGCTTAAGGGTCTTTCTTCTACTTTATAACCTAGATGTTTCAAAGATTTTATCACCGAGTTACGCGTTATACCAGCCAATAAGGTTTGCGTTAACGCAGGGGTAACAATGGTATCGTTTATTACAGCAAAAAAATTGGTTGTTCCTGTCTCTTCTATCCATTTATGTTCGATGGGATCTGTCCATAAAATTTGGTCATATCCTTCTTTTTGGGCCTGTGCTGTTGGATAAAGTGAAGCTCCATAATTGCCTGCACATTTTGTAAATCCAACGCCACCTGGAGCCGCCCGACTGTATTCTTCCTCCACTTTTACACGCAGTGCTTTGTTATAATAGGGTCCCACTGGACAACAGAAAATGGCAAAAGTATATCTTTCAGAAGGTTTTACACCAATAAAATCATCGGTGGCAAACATGTATGGACGCATATACAATGCACCCCCTTCTTCACGTGGAATCCATTGCCTGTCTAAATCTAACAAAGCATGTAGTCCTTGCATAAAAATAGACTCAGGAAGAATAGGCATGGCCATTCTTTCGGCAGAAATATTCAGGCGTTTTGCATTGTCTAACGGTCTAAATAAGCAAATGTCGTGTTCGTTTTTGATACTGGCGAACGCTTTCATTCCTTCAAATATGGCTTGACCATAATGCAAAGCACTTGTGGCTGGACTCAATTGAAATGGACCATAAGGCACAATCCGGAAATCTTTCCATTCACCCCCTTCATAATCACAAACAAACATGTGGTCGGTAAAGAGTTTTCCAAAACCAATATTTTTTGGATCAAACTGAGAAATTCTGCTTTCTTTTAACTTTTCAACCTTAATTTCGAACTCCATCTGATTCAAAAATAGCGTAAAACCACGACTGATGAATAACAATAACGAAAATATTGAAAACCCCTTGGCATATTCCGATTTGTATCGCAATGGTATATATGTAATTAAGGAAGAATATAAAGTCAAAGAAATTGCTGTGATTTCAGAGAACATTCCTAAAGAAAACGATGAAACATCCCACAAAAACGAAGAAAGACCCATTTTGCTTTCAACTCAAGGGCGAATGGTTTTGAATATTGTAATAAAGTCAAACCAGTATGATTCCTTGGCTTTGGTTTCTAAAATAATGCAAGCGGTAAAAATCAATGGACATCCTTTAAATTCAAGTAACCTTGAAATCCTTGAAATAGATGAAATACTTCCGTTAGAAATTTCACACAACACCCAATATGTGTTAATATGGTCCGATAACAGCGAAAAAGAATCAGGAAAATTGTTGCAGATATCGCCAAAAACAGCCATTTTAAATTTGCCATCTGCGGAAACTGCAGCGTCTGCGGATTCAGAAAAACGGGCTGTTTGGATGTCTATTAAAGCCTTATTCGGAATGGCTTAATACTGCCTTGCGTTTTGGACCTATTTTATCGGATTTAAGGAACAACATAAGACCAATTCCAATCAAGAAAAATACCATCAACACGGTAATTCCGCTTCGCATGTTGCCTGTAATTTGTTCTACCAATCCCCAAGCAAATGTTCCCATTACGATGGCAATTTTCTCTGTGACTTCGTAAAACGAGAAAAATGAAGTATTGTCTTTATTGCCAGGAATGAGTTTTGCAAAGGTTGCCCGCGAAATACTTTGAATACCGCCCATTACAGTACCTACCAAACAAGCCAAACCAAAGAATTGATTGGGCTGTTTTTCTTGGATAAAATAAGTCAAAACACATCCAATTGACCAAATAGATAAGGCCAAAACGATGGCAAATTTGTTTCCTTTATAATCGGCCAACCAAGCAAAAAAGTACGCTCCAGCCACACCAATTACTTGTATTAACAAGATGGTTTTTATCATGTCGGAAGATTCTAATTTCAGTTCATTTTGTCCAAACAATGTGGCCACATACAAAACCGTTTGAACACCCATGGAATAAACAAAAAATGCGGCCAAAAAGATCTTTACAGCTTTGTCAGTTGATACTTCTTTGAATACTTTTTTGAGTTCTCCGTATCCTTTCCAAATACTTACTCCTTTTTTTCCTTCCGTTTTTCCGGGCAATACGTACAAAGGCCAAAGTGACCAAACAAACCACCAAATTCCCACTGTTAAAAACCCAACACGGAAAGCCAAATTATCGGTTGCGGTGGGTTTTGGTAGCCCAAACCAATGCGATTTTTGCAGGAATAAGATATTTAATATCAGCAATATAACGCTTCCAATGTAGCCCATCGTAAAGCCGCGAGCAGACAATTTATCGAATCTTTCGGGGGTGGCAATTTCTGGCAAATAGGCATTATAGAATACCAAACTACCAGCAAACCCAAGTGTTGCCAGAAGAAAACACGTTAGTCCATAAAGATAGTTACTGCCATCAAAAAAGAACAAACTGCTGCAACTAACACTACCAAGAATTACAAAAAAGCGCATAAATGACTTTTTATTGCCTTTGGCATCGGCAACGCCTGAAAGAAAGGGCACAAAAAGTGAGTTAATGAGATAAGCCAAAGACAAAAAATAGGCAAAAAGCACGGTGTTTTTCACTGTATAACCGCCTATACTCATACTATCTGGGGTATAAATGCCGTAAAATACGGGAAACATAGCAGAAGTAATACTCAGAGAGTAAACGCTGTTGGCCCAATCGTACATGGTCCATGCGCGCAATACTTTTTTGTTGTTTTTTTCCATTCGGGTTGCAATATAATGCAATTCCCGAATAGAAAAATACCGTTAATATTAAGTTAAGATGCGTATCTCAGATTTTGAATGTGACCCCATTCTTCTTCCGCAATTTTTTTGGTTAATCGTATGGTTTTGCGTTTTTTATCGGAAGATGGAATCTCAAACATGAATTTCTTCAAAATGGTTTCACAAATACCGCGCAATCCACGGGCGCCAATTTTATTTTCAAATGCCAAGTCCACAATATAATCGATGGCATCATCGTCAAACAGCAACGTAACACCTTCCAATTCAAACATCAATTGATATTGTTTAATGATGGCATTTTTTGGTTTTGTAAGGATGTTGCGCATGGCTTCTTTGTCTAAAGGTTCCAATGCTGTTATGATTGGAATTCGTCCAATGATTTCAGGAATCAATCCATAACTTTTCAAATCGGCTGGAGTTACTTGAGACAACAATCTTTTGGGATTGATGTCTTTTTGTTCGTTGCGTTTGAAACCAACGGATTGATTTTGCAATCTGCGTCCAATCATTTTGTCTATGCCATCAAAGGCTCCACCACAAATGAACAATATGTTCGAAGTATCGATTTTAATGTATTTTTGGTCGGGATGTTTGCGACCTCCTTCAGGCGCCACATTGGCAATGGTTCCTTCTAAAATCTTCAAAAGACCTTGTTGAACACCTTCGCCGCTTACATCGCGGGTAATGGAAGGATTGTCGGATTTGCGGCTTATTTTGTCGATTTCGTCAATATAAACAATGCCTCGTTCGGCCAATTCAGGTTTGTAATTTGCCACTTGTAACAAACGAGATAAAATACTTTCTACGTCTTCACCTACATAACCGGCCTCGGTAAGTACAGTTGCGTCGGCAATGCAAAAAGGAACGTTCAAAAGTTTAGCCAAAGATTTGGCAAGCAATGTTTTACCTGTTCCCGTCTCCCCTAAAAGCAACACATTGCTTTTTTCTAGTTCAACTTCGTTGGCCTGATGTTTGTGTTGAATGCGTTTGTAATGGTTGTAAACGGCAATAGAAAGTGTGCGTTTCGCTTCGTCTTGTCCAATTACATATTGGTCTAAATGTTCCTTAATGAAAGCGGGAGTTGGAAGTGGGGTTTTGTCCGTATTTTCTAAAGTGGATTTAGAAAGGGTAGAAGGTGCAGAAGTAGCACTAACACCCAACTCTTTGGCCACAATAACATGGGCTTGTTCCACACACTGATCGCAGATGTGGCCTTCCAAACCCGAAATTAACATGATGGCTTCCTCTTTTTTTCTTCCGCAAAAGGAGCAGGTTTGACCTTTAGTTTTCATACGTATTTACTACCCTCTTTTTCCCAACACTTCGTCAATCATGCCATATTCTTTGGCTTCTTGTGCAGTCATCCAATGGTCGCGGTCACTGTCTTTTTCGATTTGTTCAAAGGATTGTCCAGAGTGGTTTGAAAGGATATCGTATAATTCTTTTTTCAATTTAGAGATTTCCTTATAGGTAATTTCGATGTCGCTCGCTTGTCCTTGTGCTCCACCCAAAGGTTGGTGAATCATCACACGACTATGAGGAAGCGCTGTGCGTTTGCCTGCAGCTCCAGCAGCCATTAATACAGCGGCCATACTTGCTGCCATTCCTGTGCAAATGGTGGATACATCAGAACTAATGTATTGCATGGTATCGTAAATACCCAAACCAGCGTATACACTTCCTCCAGGACTGTTCACGTAAATTTGAATGTCTCTGTTTGGATTGGTGCTTTCTAAAAACAACAATTGACCCATGATAATGTTGGCCACGTCGTCGTAAATGGGAACACCTAAAAAGATAATGCGATCCATCATCAAACGAGAGAAGATGTCCATAGAAACTGCGTTCATCTGTCTTTCTTCAATGATATTGGGCGTTAAATTATAGATGCCGTTTACCCCTGCTGTGATTTTTGTATATTCATCTACATACAAGCTATTGATTCCCAAATGCTTGGTAGCGTATTTTTTAAATTCTTTACCGTAGTCCATAATGCTATTTTAACAAAGATAAATATAAAAGGTTATTCCCCATGTTTTTCTTTATGTGCATTCACATGTTGGAAATAGTCTTCTACACTTACAGATTTATTTGCTATGGTGATGATTTCACGCACTTTATCGTATGCTTTCCTGTAAATTACACGGTCTGCCATTTGGCTCAAAAATTCTTTTTCACCCAATCTTTTTTGGACAGTTTGTGCAATAAATTCGTCGTCTGGATTAATATTCATTCCGTACTGACGATACATTCCTGCATAATAAATCTTGGCTTCTAAAATTACTTCTTCTTGCTCAGCTTGAAGTTTATTTTCTTCTGCAATTTTGTCAATAATCAATCTGCGCTTTAATGCATCTTTTTCCAACTCGTATTTTTCGTCGATGTTTTCTGCATTATAGGTATCTTCTTTGGTGGCCAACAACCAACGTTTTAAGAACGCATCAGGCAATTCAAAAGTATGTTTCTGCATAAGCAAATGGCCGATTTCATGGTCTAACCATAAGTTTGCTTCATTTTGATAATAGTGCTCTAAGTTGGATTTTACCTTCGCGCGATACTCTTCTTCAGTTTTTGGCGCTTCTTCGCCCGGTAAAGCTTCTTTGAAGTATTCTTCATTTAATTCCGGAACGATGCGGGCTTTAATATCCGTAACAATAATGGTAAATACAGCTGATAAATCTTGAATGCCTTCTTTAGGTAAACCCAATGCATTGGTAATTACAGATTCGTTGTTGTTAAATAAGGTTCTAACGTCAGCAGTGGTTACAAAACCGCGTTGAATTCCAATGAAAGCAGCTTGTAAAGTTGCATCTTCAATCATGCTTGGCACAAAACTCACTGGCTTGGTGCTCACGCCACCATCAAGTATATTGTTTTGTTCGTCTAATTCGGTTACATCGGCATACACAATGGATTCAGCGTCTGAAGTATCAGCCTCTTCCATTTTGGCGTGTCTTTTGCGCGCGTAATCGATGTCTTCACTCACTTCCTTGTCTGTAACAGTTACCGCAAATAAATCTAAACTATCGTTGCTAGAAACAGCCAAGTCAAATTCTGGTGCCAATCCTAAATCGAAAGCAAAACTAAATTCTTCTTTGTTGTCGATGTCTAAATCGCTTTCAATATGAGTGCTGCCAATAGGGTAACCCAAAATGTCTAACTTTTCGTCTTCGATGTATTGGTTAAGGGCATCTGAAGCCATGTTTTGGATTTCTTCAGCGAGTACAGACTTACCATACATTTTCTGAATCATTCCCATCGGGGCTTTTCCAGCACGGAAACCGCGAATGTTGGCTGATTTTTGTATCTTTTTAAGTTGAGAATCAACTTTTGATTGATAATCGTTTTTGTCTAAGTCGATAACGACTGTTGCTTCTAAGGGATTGTGTTTTTCTAAACGGATATTCACGCGATAGCTATATTTAAACAGTTCAACATAAACAAAAAATGGAACAGGCTGTTCCATTTTTTGGATGAGTGCACGCGAAGGGACTCGAACCCCCACGCCTCGCGGCGCCAGATCCTAAGTCTGGTGCGGCTACCAATTACGCCACGCGTGCAGTCGAGTTTTGATGTTTCTCAAAACAAGGGTGCAAAAATAATTGTTTTTCAGAACTTATGCAAATGAGAAATGCAATTATTTTGGATCAATTACGGAAAAATCGTAACTGATGATATTTTTAGGAGATAGCGTGATTGTCACCGTAATCTTTTCGCCCACCGGCAACAAATTCGCCTCATATTTTTCAATCTTTGGTGAAATGACCAAAGTACTAAATGGCAACATCGGGGATTTTTCAACCTTAGTAGTACAACTTACCTTGCTTAAACTCTTCGACGATACCTCTACTTTGGCCTTGCTCAAATCGGCATTCATTGAAAAACTCCACTTCGAAAATAAAAACATCCGTGGGCAATATCCTTGTGGAGGCCAGCTAATATAGTTTTTATCATAGTATGCTGAATCAATCAACTTGTCCTCTGGATGTACCATCCAAAAAACTGAATTGTTTTCACTTGCTCCAAATCCATAATACAAACCGTGCGGTGCCAAAATGTATTGTCTGTTGTATAGTTCTTCGCTTTTTTCGTCAGACATTAACACTGTTGCTGCAATGGCGGGATTGTTATCTTTCACCATTTGTCCGAAACGCGCTGCCTCTGCCGCCTCTTGCGAATAACACAAATGCGTTTCTGGAGTGGGCTCACGTGTAAATACTCCAATTGGTGAGTACATCACTGAAGCCTCTTGGCATTTTTGAGCCTGATTCTTATTGTAAGTAACAATGTCCCTTACACCTGCATTCTGACGGAAATAGTTGATGCGATCCGTTACTTTCTGCTGTGTAGAATCGGGCATACTGCCGTATTTACAACTCTTAGAAATTCCATCCCATCCCGTTTGTGCTACTTGCGTAGAACCTGATTTTTTAGAATAAATACGCGTATTTTTATAACGAATGTTGAAATCAGCAATCGCCAAACGCTTGTTTAAAGAATCTAACAAGATATTTTTAGGGAATTCACGTTTTAGCTTCCTAAAATATCCCCATGAAATCTCCATTTCGCCTTTGCCAATGAAGGTGTCCACTGCACGCGTCAATAATTTTTCCCTATCTGCCGCAAACTCAGGTCGCGATTTAGGGAAGTTTTTGCTTACCGAATCGTTTAAGTTAAAGAGATATTTCCATTCAGAATTGTGAATGGGACCTTTAACCCAGTTTCTGTAAATCGATAACCGATAATTTTTAAAATTAGCATTTTTTGGGTAAGTTTCACTGCCGTGGTGCAATAAGGCCATAATCAAACGTTTGCTTATCGCCGACGGAGGATTTTTCAATATAACTTCCAATCCCTTTTCGTTGATTTGGGGTGTTTTGAATGCCAATGGATACCATTTGTAAAAGTAATAAACAATGGCTTTTTCATTGTTTTTAGATAAAAACACTTGCAATAATTTGTCTACAAATTTGGCGCTGTCTGCAATCAAATATTCGTCGTTTTTATTCACTGCACCGGCCAAAACTTCCCTCTTTTTGGATTGGTAAAAAGTAGAATCTAAGGAAGCGGCGTCAACAATGTTCTTTCTTAAAAAAAGGTAATTCAGTCTTTGCAAATAATAATCGTTCTCCAATTCTAAAAATTCAATGTCCGATTTGTTGTATTTCATCCCTCTATAAACCCACGCCAACACTTGTGCATTGAGTCCAGTTTCTTTTTTGAGGGATGTTATTTTCATCTTCACCACTTCAACCGCTGTTTTGGAAAGTTTAATGTCGTTAGGGAAAATATCCATGCCCATTTCTATGTAGAATAGGGCTGTATCTGCAGAATTTTTAGAAGAATAGTATTTTGCCATTTCTTGAAATACCAAAACGTTGTAAATCTCTTTACCGGTATTTTTTTCCCAAGCACCATGCATCCATTCTGCGGTTTTATGTAAAATTGGAATGGCTGTTTTTCGGTTGTTTATGGCCCAATAACACAATCCCAAATAAACATAAGACGTGGTATCACCAGACAATTCATAACAGGTTTCAAAAATGGGTATAGCTTTGCCAAATTGGTTTCGGTGGTGAAATTCCAATCCCTCAGCACGGTGAAAATCGGAAATTTGACGAATAAGGAAACCGTATTTCTTTTTGTATTCTTTGGTTTCGTCTCTATCAATGGCTTTTTGTATGGACTTTACGCACATTTTGGCGTAGTTCATGTCGGCATTTGCTGTTTGGGTTTTTGCCAATTCATACTCTGCCCAAGCTCTGTAATAGTATAATTCAATTAAGGTGCGGTCTTTCTCTAAGCCCTTATCTACCAATTTTAAACACTTTTTAAATTGCTTGTTGTCTATGGCATCTTGGGCTTTGACTATGCTCATTATTTGAGCAAATGAAACAGAATAAATAAATACAAACAGGGCAAAAAGGATTGTTTTTTTCATGGGGGATGTTAATGATCTTGGCATGGAATTATCACAAGTTTAATATTCAAAAACTGAAAATACGAAAATTGTGTAAAAGTGGGGAATAATTCTTCCTATCGAAGCAGTTGAAAATCGCTGTGAACTACCTTCCGGAATCCGTCGTTGCCTATCAGTTCAACCAAGGCAACATACGGTCCTTCAATGGCTGGCTCATTTTTATATTGCCCATCCCAACTGCCATATAAATCTTCGGTTTCAAAAACTTTGGCACCCCAACGGTTGTAAATGCGTAGGTTCATGTATTTGAATCCCTCCAAATAAGGACGATAAACGTCGTTTGGAGCTGCAGCATTGGGAGTAAAAGCAGTTGGAAGCCAAATTACCGGTGGACAACTATCAATAAGGTTTATTTGGTCTGTTGCTTTACAACCATCGACACTGGTTACTGTTGCTGTGTATGTTCCTGCGATGCTTGCTGTTATGGTAGAAGTGGTTTCATTTGTAGGTGACCACAAGTACGTGTATGTCGGATTGCTTCCGGCTGTGAGGGTAAGTGAAATATTTCTGCATACAAACAAATCCCCGCCCAAATCAACCGTAGGAACTTCACCTTGTTTCACAACAATGGTTTTGTTTGCCGTATTGCATTTGTTGGTAATGGTAATAGTGTATGTGCCTGGTCTTGTAACGCGCAATGTCCTCAAAGTATCTGCATTAGAAAGAGTTACGTCTGAGCTGGTCCATGCAAAGCGGTTGTAGGTGTTGTTATTTTGAACATCGAGCAATAGGTTAATGGTAGCAGCACAAATGGTAGAGTCATTAATGGGCATAGGCTGAATAATTCCGTCTATGACCAAAATATAGGCTGAATTGGTGTCTCGGTCGCCATTGGGGAAAATACTAACGCAAGTGGCTTTAAACAATCCCGTATTTGGGTAGTTTACAGAAGGTTGCCTTACGGTTGATGTTGCAGGAACACCGCCTTCAAAAGTCCACTCCCAGCCAACACTAGATACAGAACCACCGGTATTGAATTCGGTATAATTGATGGCGCTATTTACGCAAATAGTTTGTGCTGGAGTTTGTGCGAAATTCGCAAGCGGAGTGAAGGAAATTACAAAAAAGAGAGTTGCTATGAGGATTCGCATTTTTTTTGTATTGAAATACAAATTTAATACATTAACGACAGTTTTAGGTATTTTGGTGTAATTTTAAGGAGTAAATATAACCATCTGTCCATTTTTTGCGCCAATTCGTAGTTCCAAGAATGTTCTCTTTCTGTTTTTGGGGGATGTTTATCGCTGCCTAGGGCGGGGAAGCGACCTGTCTATTTGCACTTTTCCCACTGCAATTCCCCGCACTATTCCAGACCTTTGCAGAAATTAAAAATTCCCATCCTTTGGAGGGGTGTCAGCCGTTCACATATAATTCCACTATGCAAAAATCTCTTTTTGGCTGACGGGGTGGTCCTGCTCTTCTATGTACAATTTTAAATTAATCGATTATCCTGCAAATCCATTAAATCCTTAAAATCTTGTTCAGACAATTTGCACACATTACCGGCCCATTCGACTCCTTACAGTCGCGGCTGCTGAGGTACTCGAATTACAGGGACCTGCTTTGGTTTCTACAATGCAAAAATCTCACCTCGGCTGACGGGGTGGTCCAAATCGTGTTCAGACAATTACCGATGAAGGCACGCGATTAATCGCGCACCTATTGCCTTCTATTTGCCAATAAAATGGGGGCTTTCCCGTCGAAGGGATTGCCAAAACGACCGATACTTTTGGCATCCATGCCGTTGGCGCGCCGCACTGCCAGCTCCCCATACCGGTTTCGGATTTGATCCATGGCTTGGTAGAGATGTATCATTTCTTCGGTATCCTCGAACAGGTTGATTTGGAATCCGCCGCTTACCAAGTGGCTAAAGCGCACACCAATGAGGCGTATGAGTTGCCGGCGCTGAAAGAGTTTATCAAATATTTCCAAGGTGCGCCGAATGAGAACATGGTCGGCACTGGTATACGGAATTTTCATTTGCTGTGAGTACGTATCAAAATCGCTATAACGGATTTTTACGGTAACACAGGAGCAGAGTTTATCGCCTTTGCGCAACTGATATGCCAGGTTTTCGGCCATGGCACTGAGTAGGTTGCGCATCAAATCCACGTCGATGGTGTCTGTCTCGAAGGTGCGCTCGGTGCTGATGCTTTTCCTTTCATAATAGGGGATGACGGGACGGTCGTCTATGCCCTGGGCTTTTTGCCACAGTTCGGTGCCTGTTTTTTGAAGGGTGCGGTACATGAGGTCTCGGGGGATTTCTTGCAGGGTTTTGATGTATTGTATGCCCAAATTACGCAAGGTTTTGTAGGTTTCTTCTCCTACACCGGGGATTTTCTTGACCGATAAAGGCGCCAAAAACGGCTTCTCTAAGCCGTGTTCCACAAAATGTTGACCCGCCGGTTTGGCAAACCCTGTGGCAATTTTCGACACGGTTTTATTTGCCGACAACCCAAAACTAATGGGTAAACCCGTTTCTTTCTGTATCTTCTGCCGCAGCTCAGAAGCCAACTTCCAGCATCCAAAAAATCGATCCATGCCCGTTAAATCAATGTAAAACTCGTCGATGCTGCTTTTTTCGTACAAGGGCACCGACTCTGCAATGATCTCCGTGACAATGTTGGAATACTCGCTGTAACGCGAGGAATCTCCGCGGATAAAAATGGCGTCGGGACACATCTGCCGCGCCTGCTTCATGGGCATGGCGCTGTGTATGCCGAACTTGCGGGCCTCGTAACTGCAACTTGCAACCACCCCGCGGTCACTCAACCCGCCAATGATTAAAGGCTTACCCACAAATGCAGAGTTCTGTAAACGCTCCACACTCACAAAAAATGAATCCAAATCCATGTGTGATATATGCCTCTCCATAAAATATAATTTGATAAAAAAATTGACAATTATTTGAGCGTAATTTAGTCAAAATAAAAACAAATACCTATTTTTGTGGATAATGAATCAGAGATTATTTTGCCCTTTAGCCAGTATCCAACATCCCCCAAAAAACAAAAAATATTTATAACCCAACATTTATACTTTCCGCAAATTCCCCTATTTTTACCCTTTAAAGACATCCCCCTTGAGCACAAACCATACCCAAATAAATTGTCCCAAATGCAATACCCTCATTGACGTGCAGGACGTATTGTCACAACAAGTAGAATCCCAAATCAACAAAAGATACCAAAGCTATTTTAGCGCTGAAAAAGAAAAGCTGGAAGAGGAGAAAAAAGCACTGTTGCAAAAACACCAAAATTTGGAGGCACAAAAGAAGCAAGCGGACGAGGAATTTAATCGCAAGCTGCAAGAATCTCTAAAACAAGAACGCAGCAACATAGAACAAAACTTGCGAAAATCGCTACAAGAGGAGCAATCTACCCAGTTGCAAGCCCTCCAAAATGAACTGCAACAAAAAAGCGAGCAGGTAAAAGAACTCAACCGCACCAAAGCCGAAATTGAACAGTTAAAACGCGAAAAAAGCGAACTAAAAGAAGCCGTTGAACTAGAATCTCAACAAAAACTCACCGAGATACTGCAAACAGAACGCGAAAAAATTCGCCGCGTGGAGGAAGATAAAAATGAGCTAAAATTCAAAGAGCTACAAAAGCAACTCGAAGACCAAAAACGCCTCACCGAAGAAATGAAGCGAAAACAAGAGCAAGGTTCCATGCAAATGCAAGGTGAAGTGCAAGAATTGGCAATCGAAGAATGGCTTACCGCCAAATTTCCGTATGATCAAATTGAAGAAATCAAAAAAGGGGCACGTGGCGGCGATTGCCTTCAAATAGTAAATACACCCACATTCCAAAATTGCGGCAAAATCTATTACGAAAGCAAACGTACCAAAGATTTTCAGCCGGCATGGATAGACAAATTCAAAGCCGATATGCGCGAGAAAAATGCCGACATCGGCATCCTCGTTACCGAAGCAAAACCCAATGGAATGGAGAGAATGGGACTTTACGACGGAATTTGGGTGTGCTCTTTCGACGAATTTAAAAGCCTCTGTTTTGTAATTCGTGAATTGGTGATAAAGGTGAATTCTGCTCAAATGACCCAAGAAAACAAAGGCGACAAAATGAGTATTCTCTACGATTTCCTTACCTCTAACACCTTTAGAATGCAGGTAGAAGCCATTGTAGAAGGATTCTCATCCCTGAAACAAGCCTTGGAATCCGAAAAAAGGGCGATGCAACGCATTTGGAAAGAACGCGAAAAACAAATCGAAAAAGTGACGTCCAATACCATCGATATGTACGGGTCAATTAAAGGAATTGCAGGCAGCGCCATTCAGTCTGTACAATCCTTGGAACTGCCGTTTTCGGATGAAGAAGACGAAACAGAATTACTGGAAGACTAAGCCGACGCTATTTTTCTTTAAAACCAAATAAACGAACAACTGTTATTTTACCAATGAAACAATTTGTAGTTATTGGTGGCTCAACAGGCATTGGCGCACAACTCACCGAAAATCTTGCAGAAAACAATGCTGTTTTCGCTTCTTTTAACAATACTCCCAAGCAGAGTGCTGGAAACATTCACTACTTTCAAGCGAATGCACTGGAGCCCATCGATTTTTCATTCCTGCCTGAACAGATTCATGGCTTGGCCTATTGTGTTGGAAGCATTTCTCTGAAACCTTTTGCACGGATTTCCGCTGCAGATTTTATTGCCGATTACCAAAAACAAGTGGTGGGAGCAATTTCTATAATTCAACAGTTATTGCCTAGATTAAAAGCTGCTGAAAATGCATCTATTGTGCTTTTTTCTACCGTGGCTGTGCAAACTGGATTTCCGTTTCATACCTTGGTTTCCAGTTCTAAAGGCGCACTCGAAGGGTTAACACGTGCATTGGCCGCAGAATTGGCACCCAAAATTAGGGTGAATTGCATTGCGCCTTCCATCACCCAAACACCACTAGCCAGTGCATTGTTGTCATCTCCCGAAAAAATTGAAGCCAATGCTCAGAGACATCCACTAAAGCGCATAGGTCAGGCCGAAGATGTGGCCTATTTAGCCGAATTTTTACTTTCTGATAAATCTTCTTGGATTACTGGACAGATCCATGCCATAGATGGCGGTATGTCCGCACTGCGAGTTTGATCATGAAAAAGCCGTGGAACCTCATAAACCCTCCGGTTTATTCGGTGTGTACAGAGTATGATGGACAACTCAATATGAACATTTGTACTTATGTAAGTGCAGTAAGCATGAACCCAAAACAGTATTTGGTTGCCCTCGATTACAATACTTTGACTCATAAAAGAGTAAAAGAACAAGGTGAATTTGTTCTGCAGTTGTTGTCTGAAAAACAGTCTGCTGTAGTGCGTAATTTGGGACAAAAATCGGGGAAAAGCTTTGATAAAAACGGATTTTTAATGCGGAAACAAAAAACCAGTGATGAGAATTATGTTCTCCAAGAATGGCAAAATTACCGAGTATTGACACATTGTGTTTGCACACTCAAACTGCAAGTTGTAAATGTTATGGCGGCCGCCGACCACGAAATGTTCTTATGTAATGTGCTGGCATACAAGGTCTGGAATACTGAGAATCCCCTCACAATTGATATTTTAAGAGATCAAAAAATTGTAAGAATGTAATGACAGCCGAGGAAATAACAGACCGCATCATTGAAATGGCTTGGGAGGATAGAACCCCATTTGAAGCCATTGAAGTTCAGTTTGGATGTACTGAAGCCAATGTGATAGAAATTATGCGTCGCAATTTAAAACGCAGCAGTTTTAATTTATGGCGCAAAAGGGTTAATTCGGGAATTTCGCAAAAACATCTTCACAAAAGAAACGC
>CAMAQS010000041.1 GCA_945860565.1 Chitinophaga pinensis
ACAACATTCACAATTCCAGCAACAAAAGACAGCAACGAAGCAATTCTTAAATTATGCCTTAATGTTCTGGTCTTTCCTTTGTGTCTAAACATAAATTAGTTGTCAAATTGTGCGTTTTTGTGTTATTCCAAAATGGCTTTTATCGCCTCAGGTTTTACGAAGTTCCGAAAAAAGGAGTGTGACGGATTGTTCTTAAGAATTCTTTTAAACCGAAGATGCAAGCAGGTCTACCTTTGAGAGATCTTTTTGCAACTGCCTTTGAGCATAGCGATTTTAGAAAGTAGGCGATTTAAGATCACTAAACTGTTTGTTACAACAATTGTTTCATTGGAAATCCGAACTTAAATTAACTAATGAATCACCACTTTTGCTAAAAACAAGTTTGAGGTTCATTCTCTCCTCTTAAAGTTCTCACTAATTACTATTTATCAGTCCTCTCCTATTTTTCAATAATTTAAATTACATTATAATTATTTCATTCCTCAATTTCATTAATTTTTCCTGCTAGCTTCTTTTCGAATTTATTATGTATGAAAAGCATTGAAAGTCCGAATAAAATAGCAGAAATAATCAGTATATTGTTAATGATTCCGCTAACAGAAAAAGATAGCCGAATTAATATAGTTGAAATAATAAACCCGGAATTTCGAATAACCTTGTGAAACTCGTCTGTGTGGAAAAATGAAATCAACAACAATATTACATCAGCAATAATAAGAATATTGAAAAACTGTTCAAAGAAAATATTATTGATATTCTTGAAAGAAATGGCATGACCTTCAAGTGGTTGAAAGATACCAATACTCCAGTTAAAGAATGAATATATTGCAATAATTAAAAGTATAGGAACTAAGGATATGGCTATCCATTTTTTTGCGTTTATAAATTTTGAAATACTCGAAGAATGATTCTCATTATTTTCAATAGTTCTATATACTTTGGTTCGTTGAACATGGAATAGATAAATTAAATAGAATAATAAAACTGATGCTACCAAATCATAGGTAAACTGCAAATCATTTTTCATTTTAAACCAATTAGCAGAAAGTGATAAATCTGAAAGGTCTTTAAACAACCGTCTAATAATGATAAGCGCAATAATTTCATACTGTTTTGAGATATAAGTAGAAGTCGATTTTGAGAGATAATAAATTAAAAGATACACCTCATAAACCAATATAAAAGAAAAAGGGGTATAAATGGCTGCGATAGGATTTTTTAATAAGTTTGATGGTTCATTAATGGTAACAATATGAAAATGTATCAATCCAATCATTAATAAGTGAATTCCAAAACTCACTAGAGCAATCCATAATATTACCTTTTCACTCCTTTCTTTGGTTTTTTCTGAAAGCAGTTTTTGATAAAGTTTTTCTAAGAGTTTGGATAAGTCCATATTGATATTTTTAGACAAAAAATTCGATCGTTTATAGCCAGTTGAATAAATTGAAAATGAACACTTAATTTATATAATCACGAAAGTAATTAAATTCCACTCTTAATCCTATTCTTCCTTAAACTCAATTACCAGAATAATGAATTTGAACTTCGTTATGAGTCCTCAAGCCATTATTTGCACTTTCCGCAAATCTCAAATTTGTTAATTTATTATTGTTTTATAAACTTCTTGCTCGTATTGCCAACTTTCAATAAATACAAACCATCGGGAAAGTCATTTATGTCAATGGTTTTATCATAACCCGAATAAAATACTTTTCCCAAAAAATCATAAATATATACTGGTTGATTTTCTGCATTTTTTCCAAGTACAATATTTATTGAATTGGTGGCCGGATTTGGATATACAACAAAGCTATTGCCTGAAGATTCTGGTAAATGTGCGGATAGATTGTTCGTTATTCCAGTTCGAGGATAGTTTGTAACCACTTCCCAAATCATATTTTGTAAATATAATGCTAGTTCTGGTGATGGAATTGGAGTGCCGGAAGCAGCATTAGGCAACAAATTATTTGGAAGCCCTACAGGACTTTGATTAAAGATACAAGCATAATGTATCAGAGCTATGGCATAAGCTCCAAGCTCATTTGTGTGGATCTTGTCACTAAAAAATTGATCAATTTTGGTAATACCGGGCACCAAGTTGAGTTGAATATCGTCGTATAACTTGGCAAACATTTTGTGACCTGGAATGATATAAACATGTGGTGCATTGCTTGGCTTATTTAAATTTGCATAATCTTGCATTCTTTCAAACTCTGCTCCTTGAGTGTCTAACATGTTACGCCAAGGGCCATCCCTGTCGTCAATATTGGTCCAGGTTGTCCATAATAAAGTGGGTGCACCATTTCCATTGTTTCCATTGTTCCACGCATTATTTACAAATAAGGAAAGATACTCTTTCTGGTCCTGTATTTGGTTTAAATACCATTGTTGTTTATTGCCACCTTGGTAAGCCAATGGAACTCTTTCCGTGATGGACAGTAACTGCCAATTGCCAATACCTAATCTGGCATCAGGGGCACCAAAACCTGGAGGATTTTCCCATCGCGCTTTAATTGTTGAGCCAGGAACCGTTGATTTGCCTACCAATACATCGAACAGTTTCCATGCTTCAAGTGAATTTTGATTCGCTATCAAATTAATATATTGTCCGGGCCAATTTGAAAACAATGGGTCAGTAAGGCTATGCCCACTGTGAATTTGTGTTATGGTGGATGGATGAGCCTGTTTAGGTGGTAAAGTCTGACCGTAAGAAGAACCACTGAATATTAACCCAAAAACAATTGTTTTTATCCTTTTCATTTTTATAGATATTAATGTTAGTACATTTATATATTGCACCTTAACTAGATGATTTACGAACATAACTAAATTTCGCTCCAAAATCAACTCTTTCTGAATCTAATTTAAGCCAAATTGTACATTGGAAGTTCGTTACAAGTCCTTAAAATCCCAATTTTGCACTTTCCGCAAATCTCCAATTTGGAAATTTCAATAATTCTTTTGGGGGATGCTCCCTAGCCTTTTGCACTGTGGTAAATAATCTGAACCCTAATCGCAATATTGCAAACTGAAATTTGGACGCAACTATTTGCATGGCTTGCAGTTTAATGGAAAGGGAGTGTGGAGTTTTTTTTTTGATAAATTTCGACAAATTCGCTTGATTCTTTGGGCTTCTAACACGTTTCCAACAGAATAGCGGAGCTAAATCACTAGATTTATAGTTTCGTTAGAAACCTTATTGACGAAAAATCACATTTTAATACTTTTTAGTCAGTACATATTTGAATGAGTAAGAAAACCAACTATCAATTTTTTGTGTCTTCGGGCTGTAAACGAAACAAAGTAAAACAATTGCAATCCCCTGCATCTCATTCATTTTAAACGAGATAAACACGACCAATTAGCACAAAAGGTTACTAACTGCCGATCGTAGTGGAATTAATTGAAATATAATCTTTGGCAATATCTATTTTATATCAAAGTAATACGTAAGTAAAATCCCATCATCTAAGACCGATTTTGAATTCACTTTTCCAAGATTGTTGTAGGTAAATTTAATGTTATTTGCACGTGTACTTTCAATTGAATTTTCAGAACCAAACGATAAGTATCGGGTATCCACACCAACCACACGTCCAAATTTATCGTATTTAAAAAAGTATTCACTTTTATTGATTCCAAGTTGCTGCCGCGAAAAATAGATCAAGTTTCCCTTTTTATCGTATTTTAAACTATCCACTTCCATTGGCTGACTCCAATGGTACCCTAGAACTCTTGTCAGTCGATCCTTCTTGTCGTAATCATACGCAATGAAAAGATCTATAATATAATCGAAGTTGGCAACGCCTTCAATAAAGGTGTCGTAACCAGAAATTTCAGTGTGTAATTGTTCTAATTTTTCATCGGACCAAGGTCTGTGAATAACATAATCACTCAATTTCGATTTCACCAACCGTAAAACGGAATCCGTCAACCCTTCACCTCTACTTTCGTATGTAAACAACCGCTTTGAATTATTGGTTGCGGTGGAATCTATGGTTAATATCGTAAATTGATTATTTAGGTAATAATAAGAATAATGATTTTCTCCGAATGAAAATGAATTTATACCGTATCCATTGCCGAAAGTATTATTTCTGGAAGTGTCATTGATTCTACTCGGATCGAGATTGGACAATGATATCCAATCCGCGCTAGGAGCTTCAATTATGGTTAGGTGGTGATATTTTAAATTTCGCATATCATCCAAATACCTCTCGCCATTTACAGTTATGTAAACGGTATCGTCAACTTCACCGTTTTCATTCGCTTCGCTTTCCCAAAACTTTACTTTACCGTCGATATCAACATACAAACCCAATGGATTTATCTGGGCAAACGCACTTGTTATAGCAATAACTGATAAGGCTAAAAAGAGCGCTTTTATTTTCATGTCGTAATTTGGATTCCCTGAAGTGCCTAATAATCAGTTTTGTTACGAATATAACTAGAATCCGCTCCAATTGCCACGCTTTCATAACTGTTGAGTACCACTTTTGCGTTTTCCGCAAAACTCCAATTTGGAAATTTGAATAATTCTTTTGGGGGATGCGCTGCTAAGCTTTCCTATTCAGATGTGCATTCTGCACCTTACTCCAAAATCGCCGATGACTCTTTGGCTTAACTGTTTTCATTGAAGTGTTAGGCTATTTGGGGCAAATCGTTATCCATGAATTTATTGACATTATTGGAAGATAGGACTATAGCACTTGTTGGCAATGGTGCATTTTTAGTCTACAAAAGTTTCCTTGATAACTTGTTTACATTCCTTGATTTCTGATTTTGTTAGTTTGCCTAAAACTTTCAGAATCCTGACTTTGTCAACTGTTCTAATTTGGTCGATAACAATCATCCCTTTTTTTCCATCATGTTCTACTGAAACTCTGGTTGGATATCGCTTCAAGTTAGTAGTCATCGGAGCAAGTACAACTGTATTGAGATACTTATTCATCTCGTCAGGTGAAACAATGATGTAAGGTCTTGTCTTCATTATTTCACTACCTAAAGTCGGGTCTAAATCGACCAAAACGATCGAATACTGTATTATTTCCAATCTTCGAAAGTTTCGTTGTCAAACACATCGTTTATTAACATCTGATCATCGTTTTCGGCATGCATTTTTTTGAATGCTGCTTCCCAATTCTTTCTTGGGTTTTCGATTGGTTTAAGAATAATTCTACCTTTCTCCAGTATAATTTCAACCCTATCATTGATATTATATTTCTCGAGAATAGATTTGCTTAATCTTATTCCTCTAGAATTTCCGATTTTGATGATAGATGCTTCCATATTTCCACCTCGATTGTAACTACAAAGTTATTACAAATTCCTCAAAAATCTATATTCCGATATTACCTATTCAAATGCAAATATTAACCTCCTTGCCTATTGATAAAATTCTCTTATATTTCAATACGCCAATAAAGATTGAGAATTACGTTAACCTGGCAATTGGTGCTGAACCGGCGCTTATCAGAAAGTAAGTTACAAAACAACCCCTTTTAACTCACAGCTACAAACCTCAGCACTTTCCGCAAAACCCTTACTCCATATTTGCAGAAATCACAAATCTAACTCAACTCTCCATTACCATGTCCTCTACCCCGCCGTTTTTGTCGGTGTAAATTACCACGAGGTAGTCTGTAAGGTCCATACCTATGGAATAATCGAAGGAGGCGAAAAAATCTTCGCTCTGAGGATAAATACCTATGCGGACCAAATTCAGTTTCGATAAAAGTTGTAGCGCCGGTTCTCCGGTGGTATCGTCGAAGTTTATCAGTGCTGACAGTTCAGCTTTTTCCAACTCTTCCAAGTGATGTTCCATGTAAAATTTTACCGTTTCGCCGTCCTCGTCGTGGAAATCATTTGATAGGTGTTTGGCGTTGATTTTGTCGATTGCGTCTATTCTTTCAATGAAAGTTTTTATGTCTTCCAAAGTCTCCGTGTCGATGGTTTGACCATCGAAATTGAGGTCTAGGTGGATTGTTTTTCCGTTGGATTCGATGTTTACCAAGTAACATTCTTCCAAATTGTCAATATCGATTGCACCGAAATGCGGTAAAGTGTATTCTGCCATGATTTAGATTTATTAATTGTTTGTTGCTGCCGATTTGAATCTCGCTCTTCAATCAAACCCTGCCAAACGAAAGTACTTATTTTGTAACGCCTATACAAATTAAATTACTGTGAAACCGGTTCATGCTTTGAACTATTTAGTTAAATAAGCACCAACCAACATCCCCCGAAAACAAAATACACACCTTGCTTCGAGAACGAATTTCCAATAATTGATAGTGAAATTTTAGTTAAACAAAATAGTTGGAACCTCAAAAAACGCGTGTTTCTTGAAGCTCAACCCATCTCTCTCCTTACAGCATCGAAGCGAACAAATCGCTGAATTGATAGCCCGTTTCGATTTCCTTGCGGTTTAGACGGGAGGTGCTGGCCAAGCCGTGCAAAATCAACTCCTTCAAGACCAACAATTCTTCCTTCGCGATTTTCAAATCCTTTTGCTTTTCAATGATTTCGTTCATGCCGGGGACAGACTGAATGGCCTTTACAAAATCCTTTTCGCTCATTTCGTTGAAAACGTTCAAGGTATTGCCCTTGTCGAACCAGTCGATGATTTCTTTGAAATAGTCTGGACCCTCTTCCCGACCCTTTTTGCGGGTTTTACTCACCACTGGAATCAGGTCGGTGAACACCTGACGGATGCTCTGGATAATCAAGGATACCGCCACATTGTATGGTCCTTCCTGCTCGCCTTCGTACACCATTTCTACTTTTCCGGTGATGGAAGGAATGATGCCGGCCAAATCCGTCACACGAACCGTGCCTTTGGTTTCGTTGTTTAACAACATGCGACGCTCAGCGGTGCTCAATAAGTTCTCGTAACAGGTAATGCTCATACGCGCAGAAACACCGCTCTTGTGGTCTACAAACTCGCTTTCGCGGGCTTGGAAAGACACCGTCTCTAAAATGGTACGGATAAAATCAGGAACATGGATGTTGTTGCGCTGAAAATCGGATATTTTGGCCTCTTGCAAGGTCACCCGCTTAGCCAATTCGATGCTCTTGGGGTAATGCGTTAAAATCTGACTTCCAATACGGTCTTTTAAAGGCGTAATGATGCTTCCACGGTTGGTATAGTCCTCAGGATTTGCGGTAAACACAAATTGAATGTCCAACTTCAAACGCAGTTTAAAACCGCGAATCTGCACGTCGCCTTCCTGCAAAATGTTGAACAACGCCACCTGAATTCGCGCTTGTAAATCGGGCAACTCGTTGATTACAAATACACTTCTATGGCTTCGGGGGATGAGTCCGTAGTGAATCGCCCCTTCATTTGAAAACGAAATGCGCAAATTCGATGCTTTTATGGGATCGATATCGCCAATTAAATCGGCAATGGAAACGTCGGGAGTAGCGAGTTTTTCGACGTAACGATCGCTGCGGTGCATCCAATCAATCTCCAAAGCGTCTCCGTTTTCTTCCAGTTGTGTTTTGCACCATTCGGTCAATGGATTGCAGGGATCTTCGTTCAATTCAGAGCCTTTTACGAAGGGAACCCAATCGCTCAACAAATTCACCATTTGACGGGCGATACGCGTTTTCGCTTGTCCGCGCAAACCCAATAAATTTATGTTGTGTCCTGAGAGTATGGCGCGTTCTATGGCCGGAATTACGGTATCTTCATACCCTAAAATGCCTTCAAAAACGTTGATATTGTGTTGTAAATTGTAGATTAAATTGGTGCGCAATTCGTCTTTTACTGTTTGGGCTACGTAGCCCGATTTCTTTAATTCTCCAAAAGTGGATATGCTGGGTTTATTCATTTTTTACTTGCTTTTTCTTCGTTTATTCATCTCAAAATCGTGGAAAATATATTCCCCCAGACCTTGCAAACTGGTATAAAAGGCCTTGCCTTGATTGGTTTCGGTAAATTCTTCCACAAACTGCTGCAAAAAGGGGTCTTTGGCGATCATAAAAGTGGTGATACCAATTCCTACTCTGCGGCAAGCTGCGGCCACATTGAGGGTTTTATTCACAATGTACCGGTCTAGCCCGAAGCTGTTTTTATAGTATCCACCGGGTTGTTTCAAACAACTGGGTTTGCCATCGGTAATCATAAATATTTGCTTGTTGGCATTTTTGCGTTTCCTCAACAACTCCATGGCAAGTTCTAATCCGGCCACGGTATTGGTATGAAATGGACCCACTTTTAAATAAGGTAAATCTTTGATGCTTATTTGTTGTGCGTCGTCGCCAAATGTCACGATGTCTAAGGTGTCTTTGGGATATTTGGTTTTGATCAATTCCGCCAAGGCCATGGCCACTCTTTTGGCGGGCGTGATGCGGTCTTCGCCATACAGAATCATGGAATGGGAAATATCTATGAGCAGCACGGTACTGGTTTGGCTTTTGTACTCTCTTTCGTGCACCACGAGGTCTTTTTCAGAAAGTTGAAGCTGATGAATTCCACTGGAAATTTGTGCATTTTTAATGCTTTCAGTGGCTGAAATTAGGTCTATGGAGTCGCCAAATTCAAAGGCCCGGGTTTCGGGTTGCACTTCGTCGCCGTTTCCTGAAAAGCGGGTTTTGTGGTTGCCCAACTGGGATTTTTTGAGTTTTCCAAATATTTGATCCAGACTGTCTTTTCGGATGGTTTGTTCGGTTTTGGGTGTAATTTCAAAATTGCCGTCGCCTTTGTTGTCGTCGATATACCCTTGCGATTTTAAATCCTCCACAAAGTTCCCCATGCCGTAGCTGTTGTCGGTAATTTTGTGCTTGCGGTCCAACTCATTCATCCAATCCAATGCTTCTGCATAATCGCCTGCTGTATAGAGCAATAGCTCTTTAAACAATTCAAAAAGCTGCTCGAAATTGCGATTTTCGTTGTTTTGGGGGATGAATTTCGAAAAGTTGTAACCTATCATGGGTATTAATCAAACATACAAACTCAGATTAAGTTTGTGGAATGCGAAGTTAGTGAAAAATAAATGGTGGTAAATGCCATGTCTTAGGCCGGGGGCTGACCCCGATAGCTATCGGGGTCGTAGCCTGAGGCCTAAGCCACCTTGCATTCTCCATCAAACTAAAGTAAAAAAACCAGATTCAATGCAAAATTGAAATCCCAAATGGCATTTTTGCATTTATTGAAACTATCTTGCATCCAAAATCTATTTGATGTCAAAAATTCAAAACATTTTCCTTTATATATTTGGGTTATTCGCAACAACTGTTTCGGCTCAAACCGATGTGGATGCCATTATGATGGCAAAAAGAAATCTTTGTGGGGGATTCTTGGTTGGAACCAATAGTTGGTCAAATTATTGGGAAGGCAAAAACTACCGCAACAATGAGAACATTGGTGTCTTAAAATCCAACTCCATTATGGCCATGGTAAATTATGGCATTACGGACAAACTAAATGTAATTGCCTCTGCACCTTACATTTCAAATAGCGCTTCAAAAGGCACGCTGCGCGGTCAGGAGGGATTTCAAGACCTTTCATTGACTGTAAAATATGAGTTTTTAAGCAAAAAATTTAGAAATAGCTACATTAGTTTGTTGGCTTTTGGTAATTTTAGTACGCCATTAACGGATTATGTTGCGGATTATTTGCCCTTGGCAATTGGGAATCAATCCAATACGCTCTCCGGCAAATTAATGGCTGATATCCAAAGAGGACGCTGGTTTGCAACTGCTTCTGCCGGATATACCTATCGGAACAACGTTACAATAGACAGAGATGCCTATTATACCACTGAGATGATTTACAGCAACGAAGTACGAATGCCCAATTTAATGGGATTTAACGCAAGAATAGGTTACCGTAAAGACGCTGATTTAATTGTAGAAGCCGTTTTTGATCAAATGAATACTTTGGGGGGATTTGATATGCGAAAAAACGAAATGCCCTTTTTAAGCAACAACATGGACATGGGTCGCATTGGTTTAAATTTTAAGTTACCCATTCCAAAAGTAAATGGTCTGAGTTTATTGGGCAATACCATGTACACCATATCGGGAAGAAATGTGGGAAGATCTACCTTGTTTATGACTGGATTGGTGTATCAAGTTGAATTTTCTAAAAAATCAAAATAATGAAATCATTTAAGAATATATTTATAGCTGCCATTCTGAGTTTAATCATTTATTCTTGCTCAAAAGAAGTGGTTTCAGATCATTTAAAATACCAAGCACTGAATCCAAGTAAAATAGATTCTGGTGCAGGCAATTGGAAAACCATTTTATTGACCAAGCCCGATGAATTTGCAGTGGCAACACCCTTGGCTATTTCTTCTGCCGATTATAAACTTGAATTGTTGGAAATCAAAAGCTGGCAAGAAGACATTTCCAAGCATGAACAGGCAATAATGGATTATTGGAGTGCCGGTGTGGTTCTAAGATGGAATGAAATCATGCGAGAATTGGTTGCGAAGTACAACCTTCCACCCTATCAAAATTCCGACGGAACATATCCAATTCCAAATGCAGGCAATCCATTGGCTTACCCATTTTTTCCTTTTGCAAATCCTCCGTATGCTGCTCGTGCTTATGCCTATTTATCTACTGCACAATACGATGCATTGGTAGCAGCCTATCATTATAAAGCATTGTATAAAAGACCAAGACCTTCTGTAAATGACCCGTCCATAAAACTACTCATTCCAGCAACCAAAGATTTTGCCTACCCTTGCGAAGAAGCAGTTGCTGCAGGAGCTTCTGCCGCCATTTTAACGTTAATGTTCCCCGGAGAGCAAGATTTCATTCAAGAAAAATTAACAGAATGTAAAAATTATAGAATCATTGCTGGTGCCAATACCCGAAGTGAAGTAGAAGCAGGTGAAGATTTAGGAAAAACTGTGGCCTCAAAATTCATAGGCAGAGCCCGCACAGACCGTGCTGGAAAAGCAGTGGGAACCCCAACGGATTGGGCCAATTTAGTTGCTTCGGCGGTTAATCGAGGCGAAACACCATGGATTAGCCAAGAAAGTCCCGCTAGGCCTCCAATGTTGCCTCTTTTTGGGAAAACCATGGGATTCTTATTGGACACCACCGAGGTTGTTCAAGGAAGACCAGCTCCTCCACCATCAACCAATTCTGATGCATTTAAAAAAGAATTGGAAGAAGTGTTGTTTTATAGTCAAAATCCTACCAGAGAACGCATGAAAATTGTTCATTTTTGGAGTGACGGTGTGGCAACTTATACCCCTCCAGGACATTGGAATGCCATTGCTTGCGATGATTTTGTATCTTTAAATTTCAGTGAAGTAAGATGGGCCAGAAATTTAGCCTTGTTGAACATGAGTATGTTTGATGCGGCCATTTGCTGTTGGGACGCCAAATATTTCTATTTTAATCCACGACCTTCACAAATGCATCCCGATTGTAAAACACTTACGGGTTTACCTAATTTTCCAGCCTTTACAAGTGGACACAGCACCTTTAGCGGTGCAGCAGCCACCATTCTCGCGCACATCAACCCAAATCAAGCCAGTGAATATGAAAACATGGCCAAAGAAGCAAGTATAAGTCGATTGTATGGGGCATTACATTATAGAAGCGACATTGAAGTTGGAATGACCATGGGCAATGCCATTGGGCAAAAAGCCATTGACAGAGCGCGCATTGATGGTGCTGAGTAATAAACATTTCTTTGCTGAGGCCGGCGCTTCGAGAAAACGGTCACTGAGGGGACTCGAAGTGCAGCCACCTTGTTTTCTGCTGGTAACTAATATTTCTTTGGATTCTGCAACATTTCTTTGCTGAGGCCGGGGCTTCGAGTGCCTCAGCCACCTGGATCTTGCCTCAACTGCATTACATTCTGCTAGTATCTAATATTTCTTTGGATTCTGCAACATTGCTTTGTGAGGCCGGGGCTTCGAGTGCCTCAGCCACCTGGATCTTGCCTCAGCCACCTAAAATTCTGCCTCAGCCACCTTAATTACTGCTTCCGATACTCCTCGTTCAAACCTATCCCTTTAAGGATAAATGGAGTGTACTTTTCTATTCTGGCTAGTCTGGTTTTTGACTGTTTGGATGCTGAAAAGTGCATAATATAACCGCGTTGTCTTCCGGGTGTTAATGCGAAAAATGCGTTTTTAAATTCCAAATTGTTTTCCATTTTTTGCAACAATTCCTCGGGAAGTGGATATTCATCCACGGTTTTAAAAACCACCTTCTCTCCCGCCTTTTCTAGTTCAATGGCTTCTAAAATGTAGGCTTTAATGACGTATTGCAATTTTTCAACTTCCTCTATTTCATTGAATTTCAATATTCTAGAAGATTGAGAATTTTCTCCTTGTTGATGCAACAAATTAAGTTCATCGGACAATAAAACCCCTTTAAAAAAGCCAATGCAGGCATAACCCTTCAGAGCGCTCAAAATCAGTATATTTTTGCCCTGAAAAGTGTAACATGGAACTCCCCATTTAATCTCTTCCACCAAGAAACAATCCAATATAATTTCGCGCAAAGGCTCCATGATATGCCTCCATATTGGGGCCTTGCACTCTGGCGTCCCCCCCAACTTACACCTACCACATCCTTCGGCAAAATAGAGGTCAACTTTTGGATTCATCATACTCTTTTTTAAAGGTCATTAATACGGTTCGAAAATAATCAATTTTCATGAGTACAAACCTAAGATTTCATTGATTTTAAAGTCAATTCTAATTTTGAAAAACCCAAAAACCTTTTTTTTATTTGCACTTTTTACAAGTGCATCACATCCTTTAACCTCTGATACCCATTTCTACTTGCCGACACCACAAATCCACTCTTCAACCGAATTTCTTTGGTGTCTCCCTGCCCCGCTCCGATGGCTGTAATGTGCGATAAATTCACCAAAAAAGAACGGTGTATTCTTACAAAATCGGACATTGGCAAAACTGTTTCAAAATGGTTCAATGTTTGTTTCTTTACATAAATTTGATCTCTGGCATGTATTTTAACGTAGTCGTCGTAAGCTTCGATACACTGCACTTCGGCTATCCCTAAAATCAAGATATTACCCAAATGTTTTAACACTATCCGATGGGATTCCATGTCGTTTTTGCCCTGTGTTTGCAAAAAATTCTGTATTGGAACTGGTGAAATCTGCCTTGATATTTTCTGCATGGATTGATTGAATCTCAATTGACTAAATGGCTTTAAAAGATAGTCTATGGCATTGGATTCAAATGCTTTTAAGGCGTAATCATCGTAGGCTGTGATAAATATAACTTGTGGCGGTTCTTCCAACAATTCCAAGAGTTCAAAACCGTTTATTTTGGGCATTTGGATGTCTAAAAAAATCAAATCCGGCTTCCATTCTGAAATGGCTTTGAAAGCTTCAAATCCGTCCTGACATTCAGCAACAACTTGAATATCTGGAAACGCAATTAAGTTCTCTCTTACGATTTGCAACGACAACTGTTCGTCGTCTATGATAATGGCTTTCATTGTTTTTGGGGGATGTTAACTGTGACAAAAAATGTGGCATTTTCGGAGTAGGCGCGCACCAAATCCGTTCGTTGGAACAGCAGCGTTAAGCGCCTACGCACCGAATCTAATCCGAAGCCTGTTCCTTTATGCGTTACCGTAGATTCAATGTCGAATGGATTGCTAATCGTCAGGTTTAAGGCACCCATTTCGCTAAAAAGTTTTATAAAAATCGTCACTGAGCCGGTGATATCGTAGAAACCATATTTAATGGCATTTTCTACCAAGGGCTGTAAAATCATTTGTGGCATTAGAAGTGTCAAACACGCTTCTTGTACCTCCCACTCCACATTCAATCTAGAAAACCGTACTTTTTCTATTTCTAAATACAGCTTAGTTTGCAGAATTTCGTCGTCAACAGTCACTATTTCCGATGTGTCACGGCGCAAGGTCCCCCGTAAAAAGTCCGATAAATTTTGTAGCATCGTTCTCGCCTTTGCGGGATCCGATTGTATCAAAGCGAAAATGCTATTCAAACTATTAAACAAAAAATGGGGCTGTAACTGCTGACGCAACGAGTGCAGTTCCGCCTTGCGCGATAAATCTTGGGCTTCATGCAGCCGCAATACGGCACTATTCTCTTCCCTACTTTGTTTTTGCAACCAATATATCAATGATATACAGGTAAAAACCAAAATGGAAAGAAATATACGCAACCAAAAACTTTGGATCAACAATTTTTGGTATTGTTCGTGCAATACCCAATGTTGCAATGGCAAATAAGTCAGCAACATCCACATAGCGGTTAAAACCAGAATCCATGCTGCCAGCAGCCATTCTTTGCCGTTGTGTGGACGGTAAAATTTAAGTACATTTCCCAAGTTCCAGGCCAGAAAAACAAAAATCCCTACGCTCACCCCCGCATCCAATAAGGCCAAGGTTGTGAGCGTAGGGACTGCTTGATATAGTAAAAAAAACACAATTCCGGTACCTACAAGTGCAGGCAATAAAATTTTCGTTAAGAAAACACCGATTCTGCTTTTCAAAATTCGCTTGTTTAGTAGCCTTTAATTTCTATACCACCTAGAATGGCGTTTCCAGTGAGGATCAATACTTTTCCTGTAGGATTTTCGTCGGTTTTGACATTGCGGTTGTCGGAAACGCCACCCATGATTACGGAGATGTCGTTTTTTACATTCCAATGTGCCGGCAAGGTAATTTCCACTCCACCCAAAATGGCGTTGACTTCCATAGAAATAGAACCTTCAAAATCGGCCTGCATGAGGTTTATTTCTGCACCACCCAAAACACAATTTAGTTGACCACCTTGAAAATTTTTAGAGATAACTACCTTCTCTACTCCACCCATAATGGCATTCACTTGAATGTTGTCGGCGGTGCTATTGTCGTCGCCCACATGGGCGTTTCTGTCCCACTTTTTCCATTCTTCGGTTTTGTATTTGTTTCTTTTGGGTTTAAATAACAAGGCTATTCCAAAAAGGATTACCAATGCGGGCCACAATACATTTCTAAAATCGGCGATGAGATTCGATTGCTCCAAAAACCAAACGGCGGAAACAAACAGCATCACATATCCACCGGGTCGTTTTAATCCATTTTTAACCAATAAATAAAAGCCCATCATGGCAAAAATAAACGGCCAGGTATAGGTCCAGGGGATAAACACGCCCATTGAGCTAGCGAGCCAAAGTCCACCAGTTATAATAAATACCAATCCAGCGGCAATGCGTCCGCGTTTGCGTCGTTTTTCAAATTCTTCGGAATTCCAATTCATGTGTTTCATGTGGCGGAAGTGTGTGTGTGATTTCATATCATTGATTTAATTAATGATACAAATTTGTGCTAATATAGGGGTTTCAAATTAGAAAAGTAGGCGAACAAACGTAAAGAGGTCCGTGAATGACGGATTTAGTCTGTCGGTTGCAGCTTGGATTTATACTCAAATTGCAGGTTTAAACCAATCCTGTTTAATCGCGACAAAAATCTCTTGTATTTTGGGGGATATACCTTGTGCTAAAAACACAAATCGAACTCAGAACGTTTGCAGTTTATGCAAATTCACAACTGTACCCAAACAGATCAATGGTCGTGGTCGTGGTGGTGTTCTTCTTCGTCGGAGCACTTCTCTACAATGGTGTGAAAGGTATCGTGCAACGCGTTTAAGGCTTTGGTAATTTCTGCATCGGAGACCTTATCGGTAACCATCTTATGGAGACTTTTGCTTTCTAGCGACAATTTTGCCAAGGCCAATTTGACTTCTAGTTTATTGAATTCCGCAGGGATTTCACTTTTGTTCAACGTATCTGCTTTGGCTGCCAACTCTGCACTTCTGCTTTTAATGGGCGATAAATCGCCCGTTTCGCTGGGGTGAAACGTTTGCGACAATACTTTATGAAACGATTTTATTTCAGGCCATTTATCAAATTTGTTTTGTGCCTGAGAAACTGAGATGCCAAAGCAAGAGATTGCCAACAATACGAGAGAATAAATTGATTTTTTCATGGGTGTATTTTGTGAACTGTTTGTAAATTTTGGTTTCTAAATAGATTCGTTACAGAGCAAATATACGCCCTAATTTAAGTTTTTGAAATCCATTGCGTAAAGCATATTTATCCAATTCGCAAAACACAATCATTAAAATTATTGCAATTATTGCCACAGTTTACATCCCCCCCAAAAAAAGACCCCCACAACCTCTTCAGGTGCAGGGGTGCTGTTCAAATTACAAATTGGCTTTTAACGACACGGACACATTCCTACCACCGGCCACTAAACCAGAACTGTAAGGCCGGTAGCGCTGATCCAAGATATTTTCTACACCGCAACTTACAACGACATGCTTACTCAATTTAAAATTCGACTTTAAATTTAACGTGTACCAAGAGGGTGAATACGGATTCCCATTTGCATCTTTTGCATAAATAAATGGCTTCAATCGCTCCTCCTCATTTAAATTATCAAACTCAACACCCGCACTAATTTGACCGTAAAACTGCAATACCATTTTATCCCTAGTATAAGTTAAACTTAACAAGCCAAAAGCGGGCGCAGCATGCCTAGATGGACTAATTACGCCACTATTCATTTCCTCAGTGCCCACTTGATAATTGTATTTTCCATTAAGACTTAATCCGCTGAAAAACAACCATTCAAAACCGGCACTCAATCCATAAACTTGCCCAAACGCGGCATTTTGTATGGCGTAAACTTTGCTTAACACACCGTCGTACACTAAACTGTCTTTCCCATTTACGGTATAGGCTCTCCTAACCATGGATTGATTTAAGTAAGTGTAAAAAACCGATGCATCTATCTTTAACGTTTTACCTATAATTTTTACAATATTTAATTCTAAATTGTAGGCATACTCTGGCTCCAAATTGGTATTCGGAACCATAACTTCTCCTGGACTAAAGTCAAACAATTTACCCATGTCGTCTACATTGGGAGCCCTAAATCCCGTGCTTCCACTGAATCCTATTTTCCATTTTTCTGTTGGACGATAAACCAATCCTAAACTACCCGTGGTGGCTGAATTTTCCAATGTGGTAGAAATGAAATCAAATGGGTAAAACGACAAAAGAGATGAAAAATCCGATTTGATATTTATTCCATTGTACCGAATCCCTCCCAAAATTTGAAACTTCTCCCCAAAGAAATACTGGTAATTTAAATAGGCAGCATAGCTCTTCCAATCTGAATTTGGATAACGGGAAGGGACCAAAATCGCTGCTCCATTCCCAATGTCAACCGCATTTGCCAAGGATTTTACCCTATTGAAAACATACTCAATACCGTAAAATATTTTCTGATTTTTATGGCTTTTTTCAAAGTCAATATTTCCAGAAATAGCATCTACATTTTCAATTTGTGTCCGTAATCTGTGATGGTTAAATCGCCTATCTATCCGACTTTCTTCAAAATATTGATGGGCAAGTCGGATGGACATGCCATCATACAATACATTTAATTTGGTATGAGTTATGCTAAGATTGTTCATGGTCCAAACCTGTGGACCATAATTCCAAATGGCAGAAACGGGCAATCCAGATGCTTGGGTTTCAATCAATCGATCGTATCTCGAAAAATTTGAGGTTTTAGAGTAATAAAACCCATATTGAAAGTCCCAATATCGGTCAGCCTTAAACCGAAATTTCTGCATAATGTTCATTTGAGAATATCCACTTGGATTCTGAACTCTTGGATTTGAATTTTCAATAACTGTGTCTTTATTGTTTTTTCGGTCAACATAAAAGGTCTTTAAATACTCTGATGGCCCGTACTTTCCCATACGCAGAGAACCGTAATTTGTTTGTGTAAAACTGCTTATCGACGACCATTTTTTGCCGGCAATTCCAATGTCGATGTGATTTGTAATTTCATTGTTTACTGTTGAATAACGGCTCACGAACTTTCCTGTTAACAAACGTTTGTTATTTACGCTAAGTTGTGGTGTTAAGGTTTGAAAACTCATCACGCCGCCAATGGCATCACTGCCATAAATTATAGAACCCGGGCCAAAAAATATCTCTGTATTTTCAATGGCGAATGCATCTAATGAAATAACATTCTGAATGTTACCAGATCTAAAAATAGCAGAATTCATGCGAATTCCATCAACCGTGTACAATAATCGGTTGGTGGCAAAACCGCGAATCATTGGACTACCGCCGCCCTGTTGACTTTTTTGAATAAATACTTCGCCAGAAATGCCCAATAAATCCGCAGCTGTTTGTGGATTCCACAATGCCACCGTTTTTGGGGCAATGGTGGAAATTTTGGAGGGTACATACTTCATAGACTGATTCCAACGCGCGGCAACCACTACTACCTGATCCATTTGCATTGGAGCAGATTCCAAAAATACTTCAAATTTATCAGAACTTATATCATTGTAATTCAGCAAAATAGACTTGTAACCTGTTTTGCGAACTTCTATTCCTTGTTTGCCTTTAAATTGGCTTAAATCGACCTCTCCCTTGGAATTAGTTGTACTAGAGAGTATGGGATTTTCGGTCATAAAAGTGACCTTCTCCAGATTTTCTTTTGTATGGATGTCTTTTACGGTTATAATTTGGGAAAACGCTGTTTGCAAAAATCCCAAAAACAACCAAAAAACGATTTGATTTTTCATAGTGTATCATTAAAATGGGTGAAAAAAATTGTGTAACTCGTTGGTATATATCCAACATTTCATTAAAATTACTTACGCCATTTCCGGTGGAGGCACGGCAGGATTGCCTAGGTTTATGGGCAAATCTACTTCCAAATAATTCCCCCATTTTGTGCCGTTATCGGCTATAGACATAGGCGAGTTGCCCAGTTCCTCAATAAAAAACAAAGATTTAAAATAGTCGATGAGGGTATTTTTAGTGGCGTTGCGAGAGGCGTTTTTACCCAATTCTATCGACAAGGTTTCGTTCAACTTCTGGTTCAAATGGGTCTCTTTATTGTCCCACCAGCAGTAATAAAAGGTAGTATCACCGTGTTTTTCGGTGCGCACCACGTCGTACATTTCGCCCTTGTACTCAAATTCTTTGCTGTGTTTCCAGCGTATGTTTTTATTTTCGGGGGATATTTTAACGAGCGTCAATTCAGATTTCGGAATTCCATCTAAAATGCGGTGTTTTACATCTTTCCGCAGGGCTTTTCTCTGAAAATGCAGCACAGTGAGCCCCGTTAAAACGGGAGCAATGAGACTCACTAACAGCATTATGCCAAAAAATCGCAATTTCACGGTATTCGCAAAAATACACGAATTAAACTATTGCAGAAAACGCAATGGTACTTATTTGGTCATTTGTTTACCAT
>CAMAQS010000042.1 GCA_945860565.1 Chitinophaga pinensis
AAAGTACTTTATGAATCTTGGGCGAACGAGCATAAATAAACCCGCATAATAAGGGTTTGGTAAAGTGGCGGTTCAATGGCCCGCAGACTCATTTGTGTTTTATCAAAATTTGGTTATCTGCAACAATATTAGTGTTGAAAATCGACGCCTTAGCCAAGCCGGAAAACGTTTTAAGATGTTTTAAAGCGACAGAAATATGCGATTTGGCTTATCGCTTGAAGAACTACACTCATTAGGCAATTGTCTGAACACTATTCTAAGGATTTAATGGATTTTCAGGATAATCCTTAAATCTAAAATTCTGCAAAGGTCAGGAAATGTATAAGGAATTGTAGTGTGAAAAGTGCAAAATAAGGAATTGTGTTAGGGGGATTTTTCAAGTATCTGGGAAGTTTGAAACAACAGATAAGAGATTTGTAATTTTCACAAAACAAATTTTAAGAGGGAACGGAAGATTTGGTTAAAGCAAATGTTTTTGGTTAGATTCGTATAGATTCGAGATAGACGCAACTTTATTACAGCAATTCAAGCTAAAAATAAAAGCAATTAACAGACAATGAAAAGGATAACTAAAATATCAATTATTTTATTTTTGACAGTTCTATCACTGGACAGTTTTGCTCAAAACACGCGGAAACCCGACACGAAAATTTGTAGTTGTAAAGGCAATTCTTTAGTCAAAGACAATGTTGGTTGTGACACAATACGTTTTAAGAATAACGCTTTTATTTATTGGCAATATAACTGCGACTCAACTTGGTTGACCTTTGAAAATACTGGTGTGCAAAAAATTATGTATTCATTAGAAGCGCCTCTGATAGAATTAAAAGGACGGATTGGATATATTTTTGTTAAAGAATATCAAGATAAATTACTATTCATAAACAAGAAAGCATCTGGTGGAGGTTTTCCAGTTGACTACGAAATTCTCGACAAAAACAATGGACAAATACTGGAAGAATTAGGGACAATTATTTATTTTAGTGACAGCACTTTTAACAATTATATACTTTATATTTCATCAGACTCTTTAGAAACATTGACTTATTACAACATAAGCAATTCAACAAAATTTAATTATCCGATTCCTAAAGGACGTCTATGGAAAACCGTCACAGAATCAAATCAGATGCACCCCGAATTTTTATTTGACGACCCTATAATAGTCAATAACATTTTAACTTTGTCCTATAAATATCTGATTAGTGATTCACCAAATCAATGGAGCCAAGACAAAATTTTTATTGACTTAAAACAGACGCAATAATTAAATGATTGCTGTATAAAACCCTATAATCACAAAAAATCTACTACAAACATTTTGCACTTACCGCAATAAATTGCGGTCTAGTTCGCGTTTGATGTCTTTTTCTTTGAGGTCATCGCGCTTGTCGAAGGTTTTTTTACCTTGCCCCAACCCTATTTCCATTTTGAAAATACCGCGGTCGTTTTCGAACAACCGAATGGGAAAAATAGTGTATCCTTTGGATTTAATCTTCTGCTCGATGCGGTATAGTTCTCTCTTTTTGAGCAACAACTTACGTTCGCGCATGGTTTCGTGTGCTTCGAAACTAGATTGTTTCCAATCTGAAATATGCACATTCTTTAAAAACAACTCACCGTCTTTGATTTGACAGTAGCCGTCGCCCATATTTACGGAATTGTTACGCACCGATTTTACTTCCGAACCCAACAATGCCAGTCCAGCTTCAAATTTCTCTTCTATATGGAAGTTGAAATTTGCTTTTTTGTTGGATATGACAATTTTTTTTACAGGCTTTTTCATTGGTTTTGCACGGCTGCAATAAGGCGTTCTACTTTTTCTTTCTTGAGAATTTTTTGTCCTTGTTCTCCACTGGCTACAATGCGATCCCCAATTTTAACCGTATAGGAACAATCAAGGGTATTGCCTTCATAGCGAATAATTTGCGCTTCAATTTTCACTGTATCATGCAGCATGGCTGGCGATTGGTGTTTGATATTCAAAAACGTACCAATGCCTTCTTCGTCGGCATCTTTTTCGTTGAGCACAAACTGACGACAAGTCCATTCCACGTCTCGCCCTAGGGCAAAAGTTGCATAAAACGGATGAACGTCTTCGCCATTAAATGAGGCCACATCACTGGGTTTTACAGTAAATTCAAGGGTAATTGTATCGCCGACAATATGGTGTTTTTTCATGCCAGTTGTTCCAACAATTCCTTCACTGAAATGTCTGTATGAGAAGCATCAAAAGTACAAACACCATTTTTAAGGATTAAAATTTGTGGCGACTCGTGGTACACATCCAATTTTTCAGCGATGGTATTGGAGACATCGCGGTGGGCAATTAAATCGAGGTAGTAGGCATCAACCGAATGTAATGTTTCTTGAGGGACATTTTTCAATCGATTCAAAGCCATGGTACTAATGGAGCAACGGGTGGAATGTTTGAATAAAACCACCGTTTTTTGGCTGGAATCGGCAATGGCCGAATTGAGCATTGACAACGAATCTAAATTTTTCCAGCCGTTCAACATGGGAATAAATTAACGTACGCGGGTAGTCTTTTCACCAACAGAAGGACATCTGTCTTTTTTGCTTGCACCACATGCGCTGAACGCCAATGTAAAAATTCCAAGGATTGCGATTAATTTTGCTGTTTTCATGGTATTAAATATTTATTACAAATTAAACGATATAAATGCCATTTCCGTTGCCTTGAGCGCGATAAATACTGAAAAAAACTTCAATTTCAGGCCATCTATCGGTGAAATGCAAAAAAAATACGGTGAATTTTATCCCATTGCGCTGGATCAAATCCACCTATTGCCTAAATCTTCTAAAAAACTTTCCCACTTTTGCGAGGCAGGATGTTTGTTTGAACCGCGGTCGTTTGAACAAAGTACTTCTCAAACTGTTGCAACTTGGAAAGCCCGCTTTTTTCCGTCAAAAAAACTTCTGAGTCTTACAGGTGGACTTGGTGTTGACGATTGGGCTTGGGCAAAAACCAATTGTAAGGTAATCAGTTGCGACCCAAATTCAGATTTAAATGAATTGGCAACCTACAATTTCAGAAAATTAGATGTTCAAGTAGAGCGTCTTTGCACTACGGCAGAAGAATACTTAGAATCCCAACCCCTAGATGGATTTGATCTAATGTACATAGACCCAGACCGCCGCAAGGCGGAAAATAGACTACACGGCAAAGCCGACGAGTTCCAACCCAATGTATCCAATATTTTAAAGCAGGTCCAAGAACTCAATATCCCCGTTTTGGTAAAAATGAGTCCTTTAACTGACATAAATTGGATTGAAGAAAATTGGTTAGGAAACAAAAAATTTTACGCCATTATGTACCAAGGGGAAGTGAAAGAGTTGTTGATTTATATCGATTTTGGAGAAAAAAAACCGCTACAAAAAGAGGTCGTTTTATTGTATGAAACGGGATATGAATTGTTTACAGAATCCAACATCCCACAAGACACCCAAAAAGAAAAAACTTATTTTTTTGAGCCACATGCTGGATACTTCTGTTTGAATTTGCATCGCGAAATGTGCAAATGGTCGTTTTTAGAACCTCAAAATTCGCAAAAAACCTATTTTGTGAGCAGTGAAATATTGCCAGTCGTAATAGGCAGAACCTTTCTTATTCTCCATCAGTCAAAAGGAAGTTTAAATCAGCTACAACGTTTATTATCCCTAAAAGGAATAACCCATTCATCGGTATCCTCACGAGAATGTGGCGGTTTAAAAACAGAAGAAATTAGAAAGAAATTAAAACAGTCCGACGGGGGCCAATTTTACATTTTTGTGACCAAAAACAAAGATGGATTTTTGATGTATGTTACCGAGAAGGTTATTTCCCGTTAACTTTATTCACATACACTTCAAGGGCTGCCACCATAGACGGAATATTTAATGCTGGAGCTGGAATATCCAAGATTAAATTCTGGTCAGCCATGGCCTGTTGAGTGCTATCTCCAAATCCTGCAATGCGGGTATTGTTTTGCACAAAATCTGGGAAGTTATCGAACAGAGACTTAATATCGGCGGGGCTAAAGAACACCAAAATGTCGTAAAACACCTCTTTCAAATCGCTTAAATCAGAACTTACAGTACGGTAAATAATGCATTCAGTATAATCAAAACCTTGAGAATTCATGTAATCTGGAATGGTAGATTTACGGATATCGCTGCAAGGGAAAAGAAATTTTTCTTTTTTATGATTTTTAAAAACGGTCAAAAAATCTTTTTCATTGCCTTTTGACGTAAACATTTTGCGTTTGCGGGGCACAATGTATTTCTGAACATAATTGGAAACGTTTTCATTGATGGAAAAATACTTTGTTTCAGGTGGCATTTCTACCTTCATTTCAGCAGCTAGTGAGAAAAAATTATCTACTGCATTTTTAGAATTAAAAATGATGGCTGTAAAATCGGTGAAAGCAATTTTTTGTTTCCGTATTTCTTTGGGGGATAAGCGTTCGATATGAATAAACGCCCGAAAATCGATGTTTAATTTATGTTTCTTGGCAAATTCTTCATACACATTTTTGCCCAATTCTGGTGGAGGTTGGGTAATTAGAATACTCTTAACTTTCTTCTCTCTCTCTAGGGTCATATATATTAGATTGATCTGTCAATAAATTTAATAATCAGGAAATAGGGGATTATTTCCAAGGCGCAAAAATACAAAATTGAAGTGAAACTTATGAGGTTATCTTTTATTAACCCATTTAATTGAATGACTAAACGGACTGAAACCCATAGAATTAATGTCAGAAAAATGGTGTGAGACACCCATTTATTTTCGAAATTACTGCCGTTGTAATAGAAGAACAAGAACACGGGCATCAAGGCCAAACCCATCACAAAATTAACATTAATTTGACGTTGGAATTGCCTTTCCCAAAGATTTTGCATCTCCATACTTTTGGTAAAAGTGAATTGGACAATATAAATTAAGCCGCTAATTAATCCCACAACAACGATGGCCAACAAGTAGGTAAAAAATGAATTTAATCGAACATATTCCGAAGTAATTATTAATAAAAGTACCCCTTGACAAAAAATCATTAAACCAATTGCGTTGGCATGCAAACCACCAGCGAAACCGTTTAAACGTTGGTCTCGGAGAAGGTCTTCAAAATGGAAATTTTTATACATACTTTGAAAACGCAATTTCATTTGATTTCCAAAAACCGCCCTGAAATAAAGGATATAAATGGCAATAAAAATTCCAATCCCAAAAAACCAAAACTTGCCTCGGGCTTTGGGTATAAACGTTTCATTCAAAAAAGGATTGAATGGATCTGGTGAAATGGCAATTTTTTCTGAAGGGGTTTGAAATTGGAATGGCGCGTAAATAATGTCCTTTTGATCTGGATTTTTAAAAGAGTCAAGAAAGCGAAAACCGGAGTACGACCAATATGAGCTGTCGTCTATGTATTTTACAACCGCTGAGTCTTTATTGAACAATGAGGTATCCACTTGCGCACTTGCATTTTGAAATTGGGCTAAAAACATCCCCCAAAAAAACAATACCCATTTAATGCGATTCATTTAACACTACAAAAATACTCTTTTGCGGGTTGATTTGATTTCTCCAAATTGATAATGTGAAACAAATTTTTGACAATTGAAAAAAATGCAAAGCAATCAGGTGACCTTTGCTGTATGGGTGGAATTTACATTCACATACCTTTCTGCGCTCAGGCTTGCACTTACTGCAATTTTCATTTCAGCACGCAAATCCAACACCGGGGTGCCATGGTCGATGCTTTGGTTAAAGAGATAATACAAAGTGAAACCATTTTTACGGATTTCAAACCCAGTACTATTTACTTTGGCGGAGGAACACCTTCATTGCTCACAAATGAGCAAGTCACCAAACTAATGACGACTCTGAAGACAGTATATTCTTTTGAAAACATCCAAGAAATTACCTTTGAATGCAATCCAGAAGATGCCACTCCCATAAAATTAAACCACTGGAAATCTTTGGGAATAAATCGATTAAGTATTGGCCTGCAATCTTTGCAAGATTTAGAATTGAAGGAAATGAATCGTACTCACAGCCGGTTGACTTCATTGGTGGCTGTTGAAAATGCACTTGACGCAGGATTCACCAATTTCAATGTCGATTTCATTTATGGTACTCCATGGAAATCACACGAGCAGTGGATAGATGAATTGGACTGGGCATTTTCAAAAAACATAACACACATTGCCGCTTATGCTTTAACGGTAGAACCCAAAACCGTTTTAGATTATCAAACAAGAAAAGGCGTTTTCAATCCCGTTGCGGATGTTTTCATGGGAGAACAGTTTGAAATTTTGCAAAACAAAATGCATGAAAACAGTTGGGATGCCTATGAAATCAGCAATTATTGCAAACCGGGGCACCGGGCGTTGCACAATGGAAATTATTGGGAGGGTCTACCCTATTTGGGTATTGGTCCATCGGCTCATGGTTACGACGGAATTTCCCAGAGATGGTCTAATATAGCCAACAATGCAGAGTATATGCGCTGTTTAGAAAATGGAAACGCCCATACTTCCATTGAAGATCTCAGCGACGAAAATCGGTTCAATGAATATATCATGACGGCTTTAAGAACCAGTGAAGGCATCAAAATGTCAAAATTGAAGCCCTTTAATGATAAATGGTGGTCAAAGAGTGCCAATAAAAGAGAGAATATGATTGAAACCGGTTTAATTCTTCAACAAAACGACCGAATTTGGTTAACAAATAATGGAAAACTGATTTCGGATTATATTATTTCAGAATTAATGGTTTAAAACCATAAAAATGAACACTTTATAGTATTTAGAATCCATTTAAATTAAATTAAAAAAACAACACATACAACGAATAAGTTTGTATTTTTGTCTAAGTTCTGAGTAAAAAACGTTATGAAAAAAAATACCCCAACCGTCATTAAGTCTATTTTTATATTCTTATTGACCACAATCTTTTCACAATTTACTACTGCACAAAATTCAAAGGTTGGATTTACAGTAAAAACAAATTGTTTGGAAGTGTATGCACAACCCTATTATTTGGACAGCAACTGTGAATCTGTAGAATGGTGGATAGACACAAGTTTGTATGCACGCACAGACAACTTTTCTTACAAGTTTAAAACTGCTGGAACATTCAGTTTGTGTATGAAGTTTAAAAACTCATGTAAAAAATGGGATACAACCGTTTGTCAAAAGGTTACTGTTACCACTTGTCCTTGCGATACCACAAAAGTGTCCATGACAATTGTTAAAGACACTGCCAACTGTGGAGAATATAAATTCAAAGCCTCCCCTGCAACAACGTCAAGTCAAAAATATTCATATTCTTGGTATTTCGGAGATGGAACAAGTTCTACCTCATACGATCCAATTAAACAATATAAATCCAACGGCAACTATACACCATGTGTAGAGGTGAAATGGACTTTGCCTAATACGAATACTACCTGCACTAGAAAAGTCTGCGATAAAATTACGGTTAGTTGCAGCACCACAACTACCAAATGTGATTTAAGCAGAGCAAAAATCTCCTATTCTAATAAATGCAATTCATTTACTTTTGAAGCCACCAATTTTTCAGATTCTTGTGTTAAAACCTATTGGTTAATAGATTCTGTTAAATATTTTAGCAGATTGGCCAATGTAAAATTCAATAATAAAGGCACGTATGATGTATGTATGTATGTGGTTAACAGCTGTTACAACTGCGATACCATGATTTGTACCACCGTTAAAAATGAGTGTTTACCTTCTTGCGATTGGTCAAAAACCAATGTTGGCATGAGTTATACCAAATCCAAAACTTGTGGTGAAGTCATTTTTGAGGCAAACAACCTTCAAGATACTTGCTACAGTTATGAATTTATATATGGCGGACAAGCAATTAATAAAGGCAGACTTACCACACATAAATTCACCAAAAATGGCAACTACAAAGTAGGATATAGATTCTACAACCGTTGCACAGGTTGCGATACCACCATTTGGAAAGAAGTTGAAATTGGCTGCTTTGACACTAAAAAATGTACATGGCCTAGCAATTTGGGTTTTGCCGTAAAATTGGTTGAATGTCCTTACATCAGAGTGACCATGAACGAATTCGATATGGCTGACAGTTGCTACACCTATAAAGTGGTTGTTAACAATTCAGAAGCTACCCAATCAAAAGACAATCCTGGAATTTTCAACTATAAATTACCAAAGAATGGCAAATACTCCATTTGTGTTTATTTCAAAAATTGGTGTACTGGTTGCGATACCGTGTTGTGCAAAGAATTCAGTACAGATTGTATCAAAACCACCACTAAATGCAACTGGCGAAATGCAGGTTTTGAGTACAGTTCAAAATGCAGAAGCTATTTGTTTGAAGCCTATAATCTAGATGATACATGCAACCGTTACCAGTTTAAAATCACAAAAGGAAACTCAAGCACTTGGTTGACTCCTGGACGCGTTCAAGATTATAAATTCCCTAGCAACGGGTATTACAATGTGTGCTTGAAAATGATGAATTCGTGCAAAAATTGCGACACCTTTATTTGTAAAACGGTTTATGTTAATTGCACTGATAGCACAGTGAAATGCAACTGGAGCAACCCTGGATTTGGCGTAAGTGGAGATTGCACAAAAACCTTTGAAGCCAACAATCAAAACAACACGAATGTTAAATACCAATGGGTATTCTTAGACTCTATTGGTACAACTTATGGAGATGGTAGAATTGTTAAACACAAATTCAGCAAATCTGGTACGTATACAGTGGTTCTGAAATACATTGACACACTCACAGGTTGCGATACCATTATTTATAAAACGGTAACAACACTTTGTACCACTGCAGGTTTAAATGCAAGCATTGAGAATGAAGACGTTCAATTGTTCCCGAATCCAGGTTCTGAGAGTTTCGGAATAAAAATGGCTCAAAAAATGGTTCACGTAACTTGCTTCACAAATATGGGTCAGCTTATTTTCTCGGGGGATGTTAATTCTGCAGATAAAATAGACTGTATCAATTGGCCAGCAGGTATTTATAATGTTAAAATCCAAACTGAGTCAGGCATTGTTTACCGCCGGTTTGTAAAACAGCTTTAAGGGATAATATAGGGGGAATGACGAAAATCATACTTTTTATGATTTTTACCCCCTATTTTTGTTTCAAATTACGTTATGGAAAGAAAAACCAACAACAACATTTTGGTGCCAACCGATTTTTCTGAGGTCGCCGAGAATGCTTTGCAAAATGCCATACAGGTGGCAAAAGTGTACAAAAATGAAATTACCTTGTTGTACATCCTCGAAGAGAGCTTTTTGGGAGGAATCTTCTCGAAAACTCAATCCGATGTTATGCGCGATGCCATCCTTACAAAATTAAAAGTAAAGGCCGATGAAATCACCGCACAGCACAATGTAAAAGTGTCTGTAAGAGTAGAATCTGGCAAAGTGTACAAAACCATTGCCACTGTTGCCAACGAAGAGAAATTCGATTCCATCATCATGGGAAGCCACGGTGCCTCCGGATTGGAACAAATAGTAGGTTCGAATGCCTCGCGTACCATTCAATATGCCGAAGTACCAGTAGTAGTTGTCCCAGCCGAAAACAAAGGTTCTAAAGGATACAAAAAAATTGTAATGCCCTTCGATTTGACCTTAGAAACCCGTCAAAAAGTAGAATGGGGCATTCACATTGCCAAAAAATTCGATTCAGAAATTCATCTTGTTTACTCTAAAACCGACGATGAATATTTAGATATCAAAATGAAGGCGAACATTGCATCCGTTGAACATACCTTGAAAGATGCAAAGGTGAAATATACTTTGTATGAATTGAATGATTCTGTTCTAGACAATTTTGCAACAGAAATTCACAACTATGCAAATATTGTTTCTGCTGACTTAATTGTTGCCATGACCCATACCGAAAAAGGCATCAGCGAAGTATTAATAGGCACCTTAACTCAGCAATTGGTAAATAAAGCATCTAAGGTGGCCGTAATGTGCATCCACCCAAGAGAAACTGGTTTTACATACGATTACTAAAACCAGTCTCTCCAATAAATTTAAATTCTTAAAAATCAAATATTATGCCGATGGTCGGGAGCACTGTTCCCGACTCATTTGGCAAGTACTCTGAGTTGTATTGTAAAGGATTATTTGCATTTTTCACCAAAGTTCCATCCGCCGTTTGTTGGGCAATCAGTGTTTCTGGACCCAAATAGGTAAATCCTAATAAATTTTGGATATCGATATACAAATTCAAAGACCATTTCTTCTTATACCATACCTTGTCAACGCGCAAATCAAATTGATTAAAATTCCCCAAGCGTTGGTTGTTCAACTGATTGTAGTCTAACAAAGCAATGCCTCTGGCATCCCAGTTGCTAACCGCCATGCTGCGCTGCACATCATAAGGAGTATATGGTCTACCAGTTACAAATCTCCATTTGGCCCCAACTTCCCAATTTTTCTTGAACTTTTTTCCAGCGGTTAGAGATACTGTGTGTCTGCTGTCCCAAGAACTGGCTACCAAATTTCCATTTTTGTCTTCAAATTGCGACCATGCCAAGGTGTAACTCAAAATACCATATACACCATTACGCGATCTTCGTTGAATTAAAAATTCTGTGCCGTACGCTTGTCCTCCGCCTGTTGAAACAATGGGTTCATTTCCAACAACTGCAAAGTCCGCACCCAAGTTACCAATGTTTATGCTGTCGTTTAATGCAAAAGGATAATTGGAATAGCGCTTATAAAAACCTTCAAACGTAATTTTGGTGTCGTCGCCTTGGTTGTATTGAAATCCAGCGGCCGCCATTCTGTTTCGGATGTATTTCACGCGGTCCTTATTTACCAAATTCCCCGTACTGCGATATCCTAAAACAGAGTACGCAGGAAGTTGATGAAATTGCCCAACATTCATATTAAAGAACAATCTTTTTGAAAGGGGTGTAGAAGTTGAAATCGAAATAGTAGGCTGTTTGAATGGATTTTTAAGTTCAGACCCAAAAGAGGCACCATCTAATCTCGCAGAAGCCGACACGGTAGTTCCCAAAGACAAAATGTTTTTTGTAGCCCTGAAAAAAGCATTGTACTTAAACAATTCAATGCCGTTATTAATATCTACTTCTAAAATTCCCGATGGATTCACACTTGTAGGAACAACGACTTTGTTGTATGTTTCTATGCCATATTGTGCGTATTCTAATCCACCTCCAACAAGCCATTTCCATCCAATATAACGTCCGCTGTGTTCTACCCTAAATTTATTTTCTTCTTCGGTGCTGCGGTATTTCAAATTCAAATTTTCTTCTTTGGTGTCGTCGTTGTCTTTGTATTTAAAGGTTTCATTGTTGAGCATGTTTCTGCTTAAAAACCATTGTGTTTTATTCTTTTTGCCATAATGGGTATAAACCGCTCCAAAGGTGTAATTCCATTGTGTATAATCGGGAAGATAACCGAGAATATACTTGTTGGATTTAAGTTTTACTGAGTCTGTAATCCCCTCATTCACGCTGGTATTGATTTTGAAATTGTCGAATGCGCCTACCGTAATAATGGTTAAATCATCTCTGCCTTTAAGGTCAATTTTCACCTTTCCTTGATAGTCGATAAAACTAGGTAAAAAAGGCAATTTCAAAAGTGTAAATAACCCTTGCAGGTAACTTTGTCTTGCTGAAAAAATATAAGTGGCTTTTTTCCCGATGGGACCATCGGTGGTAAAGCCCAAATCGCTGCTACCCACAGTAAATCTAAATTTACTTTTATCTCTGTTGCCTTCGGTTTGTTGAAAATCGATGACTGAACTTAATCCATTTGCTAAATTCACAGGAAAAGCGCCGGTATAAAAGTTCACATTTTTAATAAAATTAACATTTAGCAATCCCACTGGTCCGCCTGTACTTCCTTGGGTCTGAAAGTGATTGATAATCGGTATTTCAATGCCATCGAGGTAAAACTTGTTTTCTGCTGGGGATCCACCACGAATAACAATATCATTCCTAAATCCCGGAATTGAAATTACGCCCGGCAAGGATTGTATGATTTTGGAAATATCGCGGTTTCCGCCTGGATTCTTTTCAATTTCTCGGAGGGATAATTCTTGCGCAGATAAAGGGTTATCTGTGTTGCGCTTTTGAAGGGCAGATTTGCGAATTGAAACTTCGCCAATCCCTTCTATCATTGATTCAAGCTCAATGGTTACTGGAACTTGTTTGTCGTAAGTAAATAGTTGTTCAAAACTTTGATTGGATTTAAATCCTTCGGCGGTTGCGGTTACCACATAAAAGCCTGGCTCCGGCAGTTCGATGGAAAATTCACCATTGGAATTTGTTTTAGACTTTAAATTGGTCTTTTCTACGCTCAATTCAGCCCCCGAAATAGGCTTATTGGTGCTGGCATCGAGTACTTTTCCGGTAATTTTAATGTTTTGGGAGAACGCCATTATGGGTAGGATAAATCCCAAAATGGCAGTGATTGTTTTAAGTTTCATTCAACTTTATTTAACAAAAAAGATTTAAAAGTGTTTAAAAATCCGACAAATTCAAAAAATGAACCGTTGTGCAGCCTTTTACCTAACAAAGAAAAACATTAACTTCGCAACCCTTAATTATGTTTGGAAATATTATTGGCGGTATCGCTAAAATTTTTGGTGGAAGTGCACAAGAGAAGGCGCTTAAAGAAGTTATGCCTATTGTAGATGCAGTAAATGCTTTTTATAGTGAGTTTCAACACCTAAATAACGACGAACTTCGGAATAAAACCGTTGAATTAAAAAAGCGCATTCAAGACTTTTTAACTGATATAGACACCGAAATTCACGAAAAAAATCAGTCCATTTTGGCTTTGACTAATGAACAAGTTGAAGAAAAAGAAGGCTTATTTGAATTGTTGACTGAACTGGAAAAACAGAGAGACGAAAAGTTAGAAGTTGTATTGAAAGAACTTTTACCAGAAGCTTTCGCAGTGGTAAAAGAAACCGCACATAGATTCACAGAAAACGCACAAGTAAATGCCCGTGCTACCGATTTAGACCGCGAATTGGCAACTAAATATCCGAATATTCGCATCTCAGGCGAAGAGGTTATTTACGACAACGAATGGATGGCTGCTGGTGGAAAAATTCGCTGGAACATGGTGCATTACGATGTGCAATTGATTGGTGGTTATGCTCTTCACGAAGGGAACATTGCCGAAATGGGAACTGGTGAAGGTAAAACGTTGGTGAGTACTCTACCTGCCTACCTAAATGCATTGGGATCTCGCGGCGTACACATGGTTACTGTAAATGATTACTTGGCACGTCGTGACTGCGAATGGAATGCTCCTATTTTTAACTTTTTAGGATTGACCGTAGACTGTTTAGAATACCACAGTCCAAATAGCGAAGAACGCAGAATAGCTTACGAAGCAGACATTACTTACGGTACCAATAATGAATTTGGTTTTGATTATTTGAGGGACAATATGGCCCATCACCCAGATGAATTGGTGCAAAAGAAACACCACTATGCCATTATTGATGAGGTTGATAGTGTTTTAATTGACGATGCCCGTACCCCATTAATTATCAGTGGTCCAACTCCCAAAGGAGATATACAACAGTTTGACTTTCTAAAGCCGCGCATTAATGCTTTGGTAGAGGCACAAAAGAAATATGCCAACACCTGTATTATTGATGCAAAACGATTAATTGGTGAAGGCAACACAGGATATAAAGAAGGCGAAGGTGGATTGGCATTGTTTAGAGCACACCGTGCTTTGCCAAAAAACAAAGCCCTTATTAAATTCTTAGGAGAATCTGGATTGCGGACCATTTTAACAAAAACGGAAAACAATTATCTTCAAGATCAACAGAAAGAAATGCCACTGGCAGATGCACCTCTGTTTTTTACCATCGATGAAAAAACCAATTCTGTTGATTTAACAGAAAAAGGCATTGAATTAATTACACAAAACGGAGAAGATCCACATTTCTTTATTTTACCAGATGTGGGTCAAGAAATGGCTGAAATTGAACGTTCGGCAGATTCCGATGAGGTAAAATTTGAACGCAAGAATAAATTAATGCAAGAGTTTGCTGAAAAAAGCGAACGCATTCATTCTGTACAACAACTTTTAAAAGCATATACTTTATTTGAACGTGATGTGGAATACATCCTTCAAGACGGAAAAGTAAAAATTGTAGATGAGCAAACAGGACGTGTTATGGATGGACGTCGGTATTCCGATGGATTACACCAAGCCATTGAAGCCAAAGAAAATGTGCGTGTAGAAGCGGCAACACAAACCTATGCCACCATTACATTGCAAAACTATTTCAGAATGTACCACAAACTTTCGGGTATGACTGGAACGGCAGAAACCGAGGCGCAAGAATTGTGGGACATCTACAAATTGGGAGTTAAAGTTATCCCTACAAATAGAGCTGTTGTGCGTATCGACAAGGAAGATTTGGTTTACAAAACCAAACGCGAAAAATACAACGCAGTAATAGATGAAGTAATTGCTTTGAGCCAAGCGGGCAGACCAGTTTTGGTTGGTACCACTTCGGTTGAAGTGAGTGAATTGTTGTCTAAATTATTGCGATTAAGAGGCTTAAAACACAATGTATTAAACGCCAAACAGCACCAAAAAGAAGCGGAAATTGTGGCGGAAGCGGGTTATCCTAGCGCTGTTACCATTGCAACCAACATGGCTGGTCGTGGTACCGACATTAAAATATCAGACGAAGTTAAAGCCAGTGGTGGTTTGGCCATTATAGGTACTGAAAGACACGAAAGCAGACGGGTAGATCGTCAGTTAAGGGGTCGTGCTGGTCGTCAAGGAGATCCAGGTAGTTCACGCTTTTATGTGAGTTTGGAAGACGATTTGATGCGTATTTTCGGTTCTGAAAAAGTGGCTGGATTCATGGATAAGTTTGGTTACAAAGAAGGGGATGTGATTGAACATTCTTGGATGAGTAAAACCATTGAACGCAACCAAAAACGCATGGAGCAGAACAACTTCGGTATACGTAAACGGTTGTTGGAATACGATGATGTAATGAACAAACAACGTACCAGCATCTATCGCATTCGTAAAAACGCCTTGTTTGGTGACAAATTGAGCATCGATTTGCGCAATATGTTGATGGGATGGTGTTTGGAAGTGGTAAATGGCTTTAAAAATGGTGGAAGTTTCCAAGAATTGGAATTAGAAGTTATTCGTTCCCTTGCCATGGCACCTCCATTTAATGAAGCTGAATTTGACAAAGGAAAAGTCGATGATTTGGCTCAAGATTTATTCGAAGAGTTGACTCAGAATTACAACCGTAAATCTGAAAAAATCGCAACACAAGCATTGCCTGTTTTTCAACAAATTAGAGAATCACAAGGCGAGAGAATTGAAAATGTGGTTGTTCCTATGACCGATGGAACTTCTGAATTTCAATTGACTGTACCGATGAAACGGGCACTTGAAACAGAATGTAAATCATTGATTCAAGATTTTGAAAAATCCGTTACATTACAGGTAATAGACGACGAATGGAAAGAACATTTGCGTGAATTGGACGAACTAAAGCAAAGTACTGGCAACGCACAATACGAGCAAAAAGATCCTTTGTTGATTTATAAAATTGAAAGTTTTGAGTTATACGGACAAATGTTGCAGCGCTTGAATCAAAAAGTGCTGGGTATGTTATACAGAACCCGCATTTTTGAAAATGGAGAAGTTGAAGAAGCCAGAAGGCCGCTTAAAAAAGACAATCCAAAAATCGTGGCAACAAAAGATGAATTTAATGGCGATTCAAATCAGGAAGCCATAGAAACATCCGCGCCAAAAATCCCCCAAAACCCAATCAGAAATGAACTTAAAGTAGGCCGAAATGATCCATGCCCTTGTGGCAGCGGCAAAAAGTTCAAACAATGTCATGGAAAAGAGTGATTCCACTCCCCCATCTCCCAATAATACCAAACAAGATTATTATTGGGAGAATGGTTATATTGTCTTTAAAGCAGAATTTCTAGCCAAAAGAGGTCCCTGTTGTGGAAATGGCTGTAGGCATTGTCCCTATTGGCCAAAACACCAACGCGGCAACACCCATTTATCGCCAGAAGTTCTTAAGAAGTTGTAAACAACCCGTGAGAAACACTGCGTATTTTGTAAATTTGCGCTGTGTTAAAACCAATCCAATCCGCTCTTATATCTGTATTCTATAAAGATGGTTTACAAGAAGTTGTCGAACTATTGCATCAAAACAATGTAACCTTATATTCTACCGGAGGAACCCGCAAATTCATAGAAGATTTAGGAATACCTGTAGTAGCTGTTGAAAACATTACCGGATACCCAAGTATTTTAGATGGACGTGTAAAAACCCTTCATCCCAAAGTTTTTGGGGGGATATTGGCCCGCAGAGAAGACCAAAAACACATGCAAGAGCTTGCTCAATACGAGATTCCACCCTACGATTTGGTGATTGTAGATTTATATCCTTTTGCACAAACTGTAGCTGAAGGTGGAACCGAACAAGAAATTATTGAAAAGATTGACATTGGTGGCGTTTCACTTATCCGTGCAGCCGCTAAAAACCATGGCGACGTGTGTATCTTATCAGACAAAAGCCATTACAGCACATTTATTTCCGATTATAAAACCCATGGAGGTCAATTTCCAACTGCAGTATTAAAATCATACGCGGCGAAAGCATTCAATACCACTGCCAACTACGATAGACAAATTGCAGATTGGTTTGATGGAGTAAAAAATTATCCTTTGCGCTACGGTGAAAATCCACATCAACATGGTGTTTTTCAAGGCGATTTGGAAGCCATTTTCGATAAAATACAAGGTAAAGAACTATCATACAACAATTTATTGGATGTAGACAGTGCCATCAATTTAATCAACGAATTTGAGATAGAAGCAGGTGTAACTTTTATTATTGTGAAACACAACAATTCCTGCGGGGTTGCAACAAGGCCAACAGTGACCGAAGCTTGGAAAACTGCACTTTCTTGTGACCCAGTTAGTGCTTTTGGGGGGATTTTATGTTGCAACGCTGAAATCAATGACGAAGCGGCAGTTTTAATTAATTCCTTGTTTTTTGAAGTAATTATATCACCTGGATATTCAGAAAATGCCCTCACTACCCTAGCCTCCAAAACAAATCGCATCATTTTACGGTCAAAAAATACCAAATCTGTAAAGCAGCAATTGTCAAGAACCATTTTGAATGGCTCGTTGATTCAAGATAGAGACAACCTAACGGAAACCAAAGAAAACATGAAAACAGTGACGAAGCGTGAACCTACAGCTACTGAACTGTCGGACATGGAATTTGCGGTAAAATTGGTAAAACAAACCAAGAGTAATACCATTGTACTCACTAAAAATCAACAACTTCTGGCGAGTGGTACTGGACAAACCAGTAGGGTTGATGCCTTGGTTCAAGCCATTGAAAAGGCGAATAAATTTGGGTTTGATTTAAAGGGTGCGGTTATGGCCAGTGATGCCTTTTTCCCCTTTCCAGACTGTGTAGAACTGGCAGATAAATCCGGTATTTCTGCGGTTGTGCAACCCGGTGGTAGCATAAAAGACGATTTGAGTGTTCAATATTGCAATGAAAACGATGTAGCCATGGTTTTCACCGGCGTACGTCATTTTAAACATTAATTTTTGATTAAATTTGTATCCCTTTTGAATGTATAACTTAATTAAACGTTTTTTATTTTTATTGCCCCCAGAAAAAGCACACGATGCTGCACTGAACCTGATAGAAATGGCTTTGAAATGGCCAATCATTGGTCCATTTTTAAAGAAAAGTTTTAAATCCGACAACCATATTCCTGTTGTTTTTGTGGGAATTACGTTTCCTAATATTTTGGGATTGGCGGCAGGATTTGACAAAGATGCCAAAAGATTGGGGTTATGGAAAACATTGGGATTTGGGCATGTGGAAATAGGCACTGTTACTCCTAAACCACAATCGGGTAATCCAAAACCAAGGTTGTTTCGTATTCCAGATGACCATGCACTCATTAACCGCATGGGCTTTAACAACCAAGGTGTTGATGCCATTATAGAGCGATTGAAGAAAAGACCAGAAGGACTCATTGTTGGTGGAAACATTGGCAAAAATAAAGATACTCCAAACGAGCAAGCCGTTGAAGACTACGTGATATGTTTCAAGAAAATGTATGACCATGTGGATTACATTACGGTAAACGTTTCGAGTCCCAACACCCCAGGTTTACGCGATTTACAGAGTGAAGCCTTTTTGGTTCCTTTGTTTGAAGAATTGAATGCCATCCGAAATACCAAAGAAAAGTTTAAACCAATATTTCTGAAAATATCTCCTGATTTTCAATTAATAGCCATTAAGAATTTAGTACAAATCCTTAAAAAAATCAATGTGCAAGGAATTATTGCAACTAATACAACGGTATCGAGGGATAAGTTGCGCATTGGGCAAATAGAAATTGAAAAGATTGGTGCTGGCGGAATGAGTGGAGCGCCATTGTTTGAACCTAGCAATGCCATATTGGCAACATTGAGTATAGAATTGGGTAATTCTATGCCGATTATTGGTGTGGGCGGCGTTTTTAACGCCGACGACGCGAGCGAAAAACTGCTTCGCGGTGCGCACCTAATTCAGGTTTATACAGGATTTGTGTACGAAGGACCGTGGATAGTAAAAAACATCCTAAAAGATATTCTTTATAACAATTGATAGGTATTGGCTTCTATCCTAGATGCCGGGGCTTCGAGTGCCTCAGACACCTATATTCTGCTCAGGCAACAGAATAATTAATCTAATTGTCAAATCAACAGTGAAAGGATGGGTTTATATATTGTTATGTTCAGACAATAGTTATTACACAGGCAGTACAAACAACCTTGAGTTAAGATTAGCTCAACATCAAAATGGTGAAGGTTCCAATCACACCAAAAAAAGATTGCCAGTAACACTAGTTTACTTTGAAGAATTTCAAAGAATTGAAGATGCTTTTTACAGAGAAAAACAAATTCAGAATTGGAATAGAAAAAAGAAAGAAGCACTGATTCTATTGCAATCTGAAAAACTACCTGAATTATCAAGAGCTTATAGAGATAAAAAAGTTGATTAAAACCGGGGCTTCGGGCTTCGAGGGCTACCGGGATTGTGCCTTAAATGCCGGGGCTTCGAGGGCCTCAGCCACCTGTATTTTGCCTTAGCCACAGAGATTGTGCTAA
>CAMAQS010000043.1 GCA_945860565.1 Chitinophaga pinensis
ATTGAGCTTACTGTTTTGAATGCATCTAAAGTAGAAGATTTCAAAAAGGCTTTTGGAGATCCCAACAAAAACATGTGTATTTTCTGGATTTCTGGCGAGAATACACGATTTGTTTTTATGCCGTTTAACACTACTGCAAAAAGCAAATAACCCATGGCGGCTCCAAAAATTGAAATCGTTATATTAAATTACAATACGAAAAATATTCTAGCGCAATGTTTGCCGAGTGTTGTAAAGAATAGTGTTTACCCAAATACCTCCATTGTGGTGGTAGACAATGCCAGCAAAGATGATTCCACTGATTATGTCAGAACTCATTTTCCTGAAATAGAACTTATAGAATTTTCGGAAAATTATGGATTTGCCGGAGGATACAACAAGGCTTTGGAGCACAGAACAGCAGACTATTTTATTTTGTTAAATTCAGATGCCGAACCTGCTGAAAATTGGCTGGAACCTTTGATAAAACTTGCAACGAATAACGCACATTTCGGCGCTGCCCAACCTAAAATCATTGACTACAACAACCGCACAAAATTTGAATATGCGGGCGCTTCTGGGGGATATTTAGACCGTTATGGATTTCCATTTTGCCGTGGACGCATATTCGGAAATGTAGAAAAAGACCAAGGCCAATACAACAAAACCCAAGAAGTATTTTGGGCAACTGGTGCGGCATTATTGGTAAGTGCAGAAGCATGGAAAAAAGCTGGCGGATTAGATCCAGATTTTTTTGCACACATGGAAGAAATAGACCTTTGTTGGAGAATGAAAACCTTGGGATATTCGATTTTTGTTTGCCCTGAAAGTACCGTTTTCCATATTGGAGGGGCCACACTTTCTAACCAAAATCCAAAGAAAACGTATCTGAACTTCAGGAATAGTTTACTTATGCTTTACAAGAATTTACCCAACGAAGCCATAAGTAAAAAAATCATTCAACGCAAACTGTTCGATGGATTGGCCGCTATGTTCTTTTTGATGCAAGGAAAACCAAAACATGTGATTCAAATTTGGAAAGCCCATAAATATTTCGAAAAACACAAATCCAAATTCATCCAATCCAAACAAAGAGTACCCTTAGAGACCCTCTCTGGTGTGCTTCCTGAAAGTTTGGTATTTGGATATTTTTTTAGAGGCAAAAAAACCTGGTCAGATTGGTATAAAAACCAATAATATTTTAGGCGCTTCTTGGGTGAAATTTCTGAATCATTTCCGATAAATAACCCCTATCCAAGTGAGTATAAATTTCGGTAGTTGTGATAGATTCATGGCCTAACATTTCTTGTACAGCGCGCAAATCGGCGCCAGCTTCCACCAAATGGGTAGCAAAACTATGTCTAAAAGTATGCGGCGAAATGGTTTTTGTAATGCCTGCTAAAAAAGCAGCTTTTTTAATCATCAGAAATACCGATTGGCGACTTAAACCTGCACCACGGCGATTTAAAAAAACCAAATCCCTTGCAATCGGTTTAACTTCCATGTGATTTCTAACAAAATCGATATAAATTTTTATGTGTTTCAGTGCCCTTTCAGAAATTGGAACCAAGCGTTCTTTGTTTCCTTTTCCAATAACTTGAACATACATTTCATTAAAAAACACTTGGGTCATACGCAGTCCAACCACCTCCGAAACCCGCAATCCACAACTGTACAAACACTCCATAATCGCAACATTTCGTTCTCCTTCTGCCGAAGATCGATCAATGGTTAATATCATTTTATCTATTTCTTCTGGACTCAACACAACGGGTAATTTTCTGCCAATTTTGGGAGGTTCTAAAAAATCGGCAGGATTTTCGAGTATTAAATCTTCCAAAATGAGATATTTAAAGAACATGCGCACCCCACTAATGATTCTAGCTTGAGAACTAGGTTGGAATCCAATGGTTGCCAATGAAGCTGAAAATGCCTCTAATTCTTCTCTTTTAACAGTTGTTGGATTGTGAATGGCATAGACTTCACACCATTGCTGCAATTTTAAAATATCGTTTAGGTAGGCTTCTATACTATTTATCGATAACGATTTTTCTAGCCGCAAGAATATTGAAAACCCCAATCGTGCTTCTTCCCAATTCATGACCCTTAAATTGAGTTAAATGTCCGCATAACCAGGAACTCGTCTATTACGGAGTGAATTTTACACTTTTTACTTGATACACCTCTTTGGTAGTAGAATTCATTACCCAAACCATACAATGTAAGTTTTCGGCTTTCCACTTTTTGTTTCGGGGGACGTAATAATGTTTTTCGCGGGTATATCCTGCTTTATCAAACGCATCGGCCACTTTATCTCCAAACGGTGAACCAATTACCTTACGCAATACATGGTTGTGCTCGTAGTCTTCATTTTCTCCGCCAACTCTTGCATCCGATTGTTTGCCAACAATATCATCTTCTAAAATCGCTATAACCCAAGAGGTGCCTGAATTAAATACTTGATTGGCAATGGCTTTAATTTCTATTCTACCCCTGTCTTCGCTACTAATCCATTTTGCAGACAACTCTATATTTACAGGTGTTTGAACTGCCAATCGCTGCGTAACAGCCAAATTCCAGCCCAATTCATCGATTAAAACGTTTCCGTTGCTTTCAACATTGTCCACCATCCCTTTAGGCAATGAACTCGGTTTTACTCCAATTAATTGATCTGCATCCGTTGTATTTAAGGTGTCGTTGTTTGCCCAAGGAAAGGTTAACGTACCTGCATTTGGATATAATGCAATGAGTTCAACCCTGCCGTTGTTGTCTGTATAGATTTTTTTTGCTGTTTCTGCTGCTCTGGGACAATTATTACAGCGTACTCCAGTAATGTCGCTCAGCAGTACTTTCTTTTGTTGTGCCGCAGGGGCAGATCCGTAATAAGTAGTATCCAACAAAGGCTTTTCTGTAAATTTTATTACTGGTGGTTCTTCTTCACATGATGTAAAAAAAACAACCGCAGACAGAGCGAGTATTGAAAAAAACTTAATTCCCATAACCACGAATTTAAACCAGAAGTTGAAATATCCCATTGTTTTCAAAAATCTTAGCTTAAAAATTACAATACTTTAATTGCCAATCTAAATCTATTCAAACTATCTAACCGTACTTTTGTTCTATTATCATGAGACACATCAAACGCAAATTATTGGCATCTGGATTGGTAGCAGTGCTTACCAGTTGTTTTTTTGGAAAATCAAAAACAATCGAAGCGAATAACGCTACACAAATTACACCACCATCCTCACTTTATGGTGTTAAATTGCTTGCGTTAGATGGAAAAACGAACATTGATTTATCTTCGTTGAAGGGTAAAAAAATTCTTTTTGTAAATACAGCAAGCGAATGCGGTTTTACCCCACAATACGAAGATTTACAAAAACTGCAAGAAAAATACAAAGAAAAATTAGTGATAATCGGAACTCCTTGCAACCAATTTGGGGGCCAAGAGCCTGGTGAAGCCACTGAAATTCAAACATTTTGTCAAAAAAACTATGGTGTAACTTTTACTTTAAGTGAGAAATTGGATGTGAAAGGATCAAACCAGCATCCTTTATATCAATGGCTTACTCAAAAATCAAAAAATGGGGTTCTTGATTCCGAAGTAAAATGGAATTTTAATAAGTTTTTGGTGAATGAAAATGGCCAACTCCTTGCCTATTTCGCATCCACCACTTCACCCATGTCTAGCGACATCACCACTTTGATTGAAAAATAACCTGTCTTTTTGTAAGAACAGCCCCACATCCCCCAAAAAGCAAACACAAATTAGACCAAGGCAATTAATATTATCAGGTTTTTATGGGAATTTGCCGAGTTAAGTTTATTTTCGCGTTTAAATACAATTCATGAGTATATTAGTAAATAAAGATTCCAGAATTGTGGTACAAGGATTTACCGGAAACGAAGGTACATTTCACGCCACACAGATGATTGAATACGGAACCGTTGTTGTGGGTGGAGTTACCCCTGGCAAAGGTGGAAGCACGCACCTCGACAGACCTGTTTTTAACACCGTAGAAGCAGCTGTAAACGAAGCTGGCGCCAATGTAAGTATCATTTTTGTTCCACCAGCTTTTGCTGCTGATGCCATTATGGAAGCGGCTGATGCAGGCATTGGAGTTATTGTGGCAATTACTGAAGGCATTCCAACCAAAGACATGGTTATGGTGAAAGAATATTTAAACAGCAAAAGCTGCCGTTTAATTGGTCCTAACTGTCCGGGTATCATTACTCCCGAAGAAGCAAAAATTGGCATCATGCCTGGTTTTATCTTCAAAAAAGGACATGTTGGAGTGGTTTCAAAATCAGGTACACTAACTTATGAATGTGTAGACCAATTGACTAAATTAGGATTGGGACAAAGCACTGCAATCGGAATTGGTGGTGATCCAATCATTGGCACAACAACCAAAGAAGCGGTAGAAATGTTCATGAACGACCCAGAAACTGCTGGTATTGTTATGATTGGTGAAATTGGTGGTGGCATGGAAGCCGAAGCCGCTCGTTGGATAAAAGAGTTCGGTACTAAACCTGTAGTAGGTTTCATTGCTGGACAAACTGCCCCTCCAGGTAGAAGAATGGGTCATGCTGGTGCAATTGTAGGTGGCAAAGACGACACTGCTGCAGCTAAAATGGCAATCATGACTGAATGTGGAATTCATGTTGTTGCGAGTCCTGCAGAAATTGGACAACGCATGTTCGACGTACTTAAATAATTTAAATTAATACGATATCAAAAGGCTGTTTCATTTAAGAAACAGCCTTTTTTTTGCGAAAAATGCACATCCCACACAAAAGAAAAATATGGATTGTGTCCTATTCCGATTGGATTTACTTCTGGTTAGTTTGAATAATTGATTTCACCTTCATTTTACTACGCCAAACACTTTTTGGATTGACTCCAAAAAGCAAAATCCCTATCCTAAAAGCTTTAAACTGACTCTCTAAAAGCCACTTATTTTGTGCAGTTAAGACAGTTCATTTAGTTGAAAGTGGCTTCAAATTGCTGCTGTCATTTAGGAATATTAACAATTGGACTATACCGCAGCCAGAAACAAAAAAAATCAAAATGGATTATCCATTGGAACTTCTTCATGAGTCACCAAAGCCTAAAGGCGAATCCTGAAATTACATTTGCAAAATAAAATCCAACCAGATTTAATTTAGTATGGTTTTACTTAAAACCAATACCCTAACAAATACGAATAATGAGAATTATTTATTTCGCTTTGGCTTTTTTGTTTCTTAAATCAACGGGTGTTACACCAGCATGGGCAGCCTGATTCCAAACAAAAAATGAATCTTCCAATTTGTTATTCGGAACAACCTTGGTAACATCAATAGTTACCTCTGTGCCATTTTTAAAATGTTGAATTACCTTTTTTAACTTATAAGATCCTTGTTCAATTTCAACCTTAATGTACGCATATTTCGCTTTCTTCTTGGGAATTAGTAGAATCAAGTCGTGCATAGACTTTCCATTGTCCGCTGGAACCGGTCCCTCATAATTAGACTTAAAACCTTTAGAATACAAATTAAAAATTTCGTTAGGAGCAATGTTATTGGTTTTTTGTTTGTAGTCTTCAATGGTTACTTCTTCGTCCGATGGACTGTATGCCCAAATGGTAGCACCGTTACAAAAAATTTGTTGGTTTGCGTATTCAAGTTTAAAATTTGTGCCTTTGATCCATAACTTCCCAACACTCACAGCAGGTTTCGCTTTGGCTGTTTTTGTGGTGATGGTAAAGTCGCAAGATATGGTTGCATACGATTTATACAACTTGGCGGCTTTTTGAATGATGGCTTTGGATTTTGCATCGCCTTGCGCTGTTGCAATTCCGATTGTTAATCCAAAAAAGAATAAAATTGATAGAACTTTTTTCATTGAGATATTTATGATAAACCTTTTTAGGTAAATTTTATTTTGCAAAAATACGGCGATTTCGATATACCTCTTTAAAATATGGCTGAAATCATCCAAATTTTGCGATAATTACAAAACTTTTAGATCAAGTTATTTAAAAATTGTTCTAAAGCATATTCATCGGGAATAAGAACCTGTCTAGGTTTACTGCCCAAGTTGGGTCCAACTAAACCTGCATCTTCCATTTGATCCATTAGACGGCCAGCACGGTTATAACCGATTTTCATCTTTCGTTGAATCATACTGGTGCTACCAACCTGATTCTGAACAATAATTCGCGCTGCATCTTCAAACATGGGGTCTCGATCTCCTGCGTCAAAGTCACCGCCCGCAGAAGCACTTTCTTCTTGCACTTCTGGCAAAATATAAGCGGTTGAATAAGCCCTTTGCTCACCAATAAAATCGACAATTCGTTCAACTTCGGGAGTATCTACAAATGGACATTGTAAACGGATCATTTCATTTCCACCACTATACAACATGTCGCCCTTTCCAATCAATTGATCGGCTCCATTTCCGTCCAAAATGGTTCTAGAATCAATTTTAGAAGTTACCCTAAAAGCAATTCTCGCAGGGAAGTTGGCTTTAATCATACCGGTAATAACATTCACTGATGGTCGCTGAGTGGCCAATATAAGATGTATACCAATGGCTCGGGCCAACTGTGCCAAACGGGCAATCGGAATCTCAATTTCCTTACCAGCGGTCATAATCAAATCCGCCACCTCGTCAATCACCACAATAATATAGGGCATAAAACGGTGTCCATTTTGTGGATTCAGTTTGCGGTCCAAAAATTTGCCATTGTATTCTACAATGTTTCTAACCAAAGCATCTTGCAATAATTTGTATCGATTGTCCATTTCAATACAAAGTGAATTTAAGGTATGAACTACTTTTTGATTGTCGGTAATAATTGCATCGCCTTCACCTGGAAGTTTGGCCAAAAAATGACGTTCTATTTTATTGTAAAGCGTCAATTCTACCTTTTTTGGATCTACCAGCACAAACTTGATATACGCAGGATGTTTTTTGTACAACAACGACACGAGAATGGCATTTAATCCCACCGATTTACCTTGACCTGTTGCACCGGCCATTAATAGATGGGGCATTTTTGCTAAATCCGCAATAAATATTTCGTTGGAAATGGTTTTTCCAAGCACTACCGGAAGTTGAAAATCACATTCCTGAAACTTTTTACTGGCCAACACACCCCTCATAGGCACCATTTCCGGATTTCTATTGGGCACTTCAATTCCTATGGTTCCTTTACCTGGAATGGGTGCAATGATACGAATACCAAGTGCTGCCAAACTCAGGGCTATATCGTCTTCTAAGTTTTTAATTTTAGAAATTTTCACACCTGGAGCAGGAATAATTTCATACAACGTAACTGTTGGACCCACAGACGCTTTAATGTTAGAGATTCCTATTTTATAGTTGTTAAGTGTTTCTTCAATGAGTCGTTTACTCTTGTTAATGTCTTCAACATCAATCTCTTGCTTTTTAGTGTCAAACTCTCGCAACAAATCCAAGGTTGGGAATTTATACCCACTTAAATTGGCTGTGGGATCGTATTCTGTGTCAATTCCGTAATGTTCTATGCGTTTACCTGCCAAATTCTCTTCTACCAAATCTTCTTCGCGGTGGGTATGAATTTCTATGTCAAGTTTGTTTACTTCTTGGGGGATGTTTTGTTGTGGCCCAGGATTAAACACAGGTGCATTGTTACGGCTATTTGTAAACTCAAAAACGATGGGTTCTGTTTCTATTTCTTCTTTTGGGGGGATGGCAGTCTCTGCTATCTCCTCTTCCACCGGCCCAATAATTTCAATGCTTTCCTCTTCATCCAATCGCTTCATGGTAATGTTCATACCATTCCAAATCTCTTCTTCAAAGGGTTCTACAACTTCAAGATCCAGTTTCTTTTTTAACTCTTTTTCCTTCGTCTCTTCTTCTACAATAGACTCAAAGTCGTCGGTATCTTCTAAATCTTGGTCGTCTAATATGTTTTCAATCTCATCGTTGACAAAATCTGGACGAGGATCATCTTCTCGGATACTGGGTTGAAATTCTGATGAGGCAATGGGTTCATCTTGGATTACTTGTATGGCTTCTTTAACCACCAAACGAGAAAACGGATTGGCTTGATGGAAAATCATGGCATATACCACGGCAAATCCAATTAAAAATAGGATAGCGCCAATAACACCGATGCTTTCTTGCAATTGTTGGATTCCAAAATAACCAAACGTCCCACCCAAAAGTGGAAACCACTTCTGAAACGCAAAACCCAAGAACAATGAAAACCAACCGGTAAATAACAAGGTATGAATCACAATTCTCAACAAGCTAAACGGTTTATAATTTAGCAAGAGATACAATCCAGCAAAAGCCAAATACGGCAACAATGAAAATGCAGCCAAACCGAAGCCATTGTGCACAAAATTAAAGGCGAGTCTAGCGCCAATGTATCCCATTGCATTTTCAGCTTCCCCATGATTTTGCTTGAATAAATCCCAATCACCATCGACCAAAAAACTCTGATCGGTTTTCCAAGAAAAGAAAAACGAAACAAAACTTACGAAGAGAACCAATGAAAATGTTAACAACAAAAATCCTACGACTTTGCGGGCAGTATCATTTTTTAGAGATGCGACATTGTAAACTTCTTTACCAGTAATTTTTACGGGTTCCTCTTTGCCTGACTCCTTCAAGAAATCCGATGTGCTTTTCTTTGATTTAGTCTTTTCTGCCATTGGTTCTACGAATGTAAAACCAAACTACATTCATTTTAGTTGGAATTATACACACCAAACGGAGTGTTTAATATAAGGTGCAACCCATTAAGATTCGATGGTATAACATTCGCCTTCAAGGGCTAAAACGGTATTTTGGTGCATGGTTTGGGCTTCTTCCACCAATGGGGTTAAATCGTTATATCGCGCACTAAAATGGCCTATCATTAATTGTTCAACTTTTGCCATACTTGCCATGGATCCTGCTTGTAAAGCCGTTGAATGAAAGGTCTCTATTGCACGTGGTAACCGATCGTGTAAAAAAGTGGCCTCGTGATATAATAGCTCAACACCTTGAATAAAAGGGATTATCGATTCGTCGTAAATGGTGTCTGAAATATAGGCATAACTGCGATTTTTATATCCAGAACGGGTTAACATATCGTTGGGAACTACCCTACCTGTATTGGTCATAAAATCAAATCCATATTTCAGTGATTCGAAGAATGTAACCGGCACTCCTTGTTCGGCACAAGCATCCACATCGACACGACGTGTTGGTCCTACTTCTTTAATCACATAACCCGTGCAAGGAATTCTATGTTTTAAATTTACAGTATGAATTTCAAAATCAGGGGTTTTGATAATAATGTCATTTTCACGGTTGTCTGAAGCCAAAAAAGAAATGGAAAAAGGGATTTTCGCCCCGCCTAAATCTATCATTTTTGTCAATAACGGCATTAATTCTGCTGGTCCTACAATGATTAACGGTTCGGTTCTATTGAATAAACCCATGGACGTAATGAGTCCTGGAAGCCCAAAATAATGATCTCCATGCAAATGGGTGATTAGAACATACTTGATTTTTTGCAACTTTAAATTGTACTTAATCAGTTGATTTTGTGTCCCTTCACCGCAATCAATCAGAAAAAAATGTTTATCCATTCGCACATAGTGTGCACTCGGGTTCCTATCACGGGTAGGCGTGGCAGAGGAAGTTCCCAAAACAACTACTTCAAATGGTTTCTGCATATTCTGTCTATGAAAGGCCGCAAGTATAGTGCCAAAAAGTACGTTAGCCAAAAAAGAATATCTGGTTAATGCTTATAATATTTTAGAATAGACAGTTATCTCCAAAAGCATTCCTTCTAATTTCGGACTTAGATTTACAAAATTTCTTGTATTTGCTGTGTTACTTTTTCCACTGAAATGCGCTGAATGCATGGATTTTCAGGGTGGACACAATGAATCTGATCGCAAGGATTGCAACTTAAAACCTCATGTAATACACGCGAATGTGAGTTTCTAGGATAAAACACATTTGGAACACCTGGCCCGAACAATCCAACGCAAGGAGTATTTGCAATATCTGCAATTTGAAGTGGTCCACTCTCGTTTCCAACAAACAGGGCTGCCCTCTTAACCACTGCATAAAATACCAGAAGGGAATCCTTATTTATCCAAATAATGGGACTGGATTTGGAATTTTTGCAAATTGTTTCCAAAATTTCTTTTTCATTTTCCGCACCCAACAATATTGAAATCATCCCATATTTCTGATACAAAAGATCGGTAATTTCAGCAAACTTTAGTGGGGACCACTGTCGGAGTTCACGGCGTCCACCTGCATGAATGATTGCAAACGGTTTAGAACCCCATTTTTGAATCCACTCCAAAGCTGTTAATTCTTCGCCTTGACCTGGGTATAATTTGGGTTCCTTTTGTACACAACCCAAGGGTTCGATGATGTTAAAATTTGAAAAATACTCATGTGCTTGATTTCCCCTTTGCCGAAAACGAATCGTACCCCGGTCCAACCGAATCTTGGCACCAGAAATTAAAGAGTAAAACAAAGACCTCCAGGTTCCTCTAAGTTCAAGCCATAAATCGGCTTTTAAACCAATCAATTGATCTGCTTTGAGTATTGAATCGATGTTTGGGTCGTGGTGTATTAAAGAGCGCACAAAAGGCTTGCAGACCACTGAAATATGTGCAGATGGGTATTTTTCTCTCAATGCGGCAAAGACATGAACGCAGGTTGCCATGTCGCCAATTTCATCTAGTTTAACACAGACAATTTTATGAATATCCGTTCTTTCAAATTTAGACTTATGGATAAAGTTTATCCATTTTGACGCCATCAAATTAAGGGCAAATAGCCACTTTTCGTTCATGTATGACTGGGCATTAATGTGTAAATAATGGGCTGAGATGGCACCGCATCCGAATGGATTTTGGGAACCAACAGATTCAGGAAATACAATCCATCTAAAACATGATCTTCTACATAAATTAATTCTGTTATGGTAGCATTCATTCTTGTATTTTGGGGATATTGCCACCAAATTCTGTGTGCAGCAAGGGCGCCGGCGTCTTCTTCGCGGTCTACCGATGGAAAATCGCACAACAAATGATTAAAACCAGCGTCTACCAAAATTTGCATGGCAGCAACCGTAAAATATGGAGGATTGTTCCCCGACCAAATCATCGATTTTTTTTCAATGTTATTGGGGGAGGTCCTTATTATTATGGCATCCGTTTTATCGAAATTTATCCCCCAAAAAGAATCAACATCAATTACATGGTCGCCATTCAATTCAATCAAAGGCACTGTAATCAATTGCGCAGTAAAGAAATACGTATTTAGAATTTCTGGAAGGTGGATTCGTTCTTTTGTGAGGTGACCCACACATTCAGTATGTGTGCCGTTTCCATGTGCACAATATGTTACAACTTCACAGTTGGCACTACCTCCTTCTTGCACGGAACCCACAAAATCCCCTACCCTTATGGGTTCAATAATTGCCGGTGAAATGTGAAACGCATTGGGATTTTCAGCCAAAGGGCCAAATCCCAAAGACAAAGAAATACCTTGTTTCAAATCTGAAGTATATGTTTTTCCGTGGAGGGATGTAGTGAGTTGCATTCAGGCCAAAGTTCTGCAAAAATGACAACATTTGAAAATTCAATCACGGAAAATGATATTATATTCTGTCGGGGCAGAAGATTTTATAATAAGGGGCAGAAGATTTTCTGCACCGACTGAGATTTTCCTTAAACTTGAAGCAATGCTCTATCTAATAATTCCAGAAATTCTTCATGAGAAATTTCAAATGCACCGAATTGCACGATATGCGGATTTAAATATTGCGTATCTAACAGGACGAATTCTTGTTCGCGCAGAAATTCCACCAAAAACACCAAACAAATTTTACTGGCATCCGTCATAATAGAAAACATACTTTCTCCGAAAAATGCCTTTCTCACAGCCACTCCATAAAGTCCACCTACCAATTCATCATTGTAGTATGCTTCAAAACTATGCGCAAACCCCAACTTATGTAATTCGGTGTATGCTTCTAAAATTTCATCACTAATCCAAGTATCATCTGCCCTCAACTCTTTACATTGGCGAATTACAGTTTCAAAATTCCGATTTATCTCCAGCCTGAACTTTTCTTTTTTATACAACCGTTTTAGGTTTTTGGGGATTTTGAAGCAATCGTCCAAAGGGATAATGCCCCGCATTTCGGGGGTATGCCAGTAAATCTGATCTCCCTCGTCCGGATCCGCCATTGGGAATGAGCCAGAAGTATACGCTTGTAATAATAATTGTGGTGTCAATAACACACTGCAAAAATAGCATAACAAAAAAAGAACAATTCAGAAATATGTGCTTTTTTTGCACCTCCATGGGAAAAGGCCAAAATAAACTTCAAAAATTTGCTGAATATGATTCTTTCAGCAATACTTTTAGTAAAACCGATGATACCAAAGGCCAATGGGCAGAAATTTTCGGGAATCACCATCCCATCATAGTGGAACTTGCTACTGGAAAAGGGGATTATACATTGGGTTTAGCACGCATGAATCCGCAAATAAACTACATCGGCATAGATATTAAAGGCAACAGATTGTGGAAAGGAGCCAAGATTGCCTTAGATGAAGCGCTTCACAATGTGCGTTTTTTAAGAATTGCGATTGAACAAATAGAAGATCATTTTAACCCCAATGAAGTATCCGAATTTTGGATAACCTTTCCAGATCCACAACCACACAAATGGCACAAACGGTTGGTAAGCGGTCGATTCCTGAATGCCTATCGAAAGGTATCAAAATCGCCTTGTTTGGTAAACATAAAAACGGATTCTACCCTATTTTATCAGACTACGTTGGATCAAATAGCCGAAGACAATCTGACCATTCACCAAAATATTTCCGACGTTTATGCCTTGAATCCTGTCCCAGATTTCTTAAACATCCAAACGTTTTACGAAAACATCTGGCTAGCAGAAGGCAAAAAAATCAAATACATACAATTTGAATTGGGTACAGTAGTTAGCGATGAAACTAGGAAACCCCAACCTTCAAAAGATAAGCTTCTTTAGCAGCCCTTTCAAATTGAATTACATGTAGTTTGCGAACAGCCACCTTATAGGTAACCCCAGAATCATACGTCCTATCTAATATTCTTGCATCGACAGAATTCAACAACCGATGTATTTCTTGTTCATGTTGAAATTCTGCGGAAATCACAAATGTTTCTTCTTGCATTTTTTGCACTTTTCCCGACAAAAGCAATACCCCAGTAGCGGATTCACCGTACGCCTGTATAAGGCCCGGAATACCTAAAAGTGTCCCCCCAAAATAACGAACCACGACTACCAAAACATTGGTTAGTTCTGCAGAAATAATGGCCCTGAGAATGGGTCTACCCGCTGAATTTGCTGGTTCACCGTCGTCGTTGGCACGCTGACTTTGGGAATCTTGACCAATTACGTACGCATAACAATGGTGTGTAGCGTCTGGAAATTGTGATTTTAATGCCATCAAATGCGCTTTTACATCTTGCTCCTGAGATATTAAAAAGCTATACGCCAAAAATTTACTTCCTTTTTCCCTCAAAGAGAATTCTGCAGTGTGTTCAATCTGATGGTATGTATCACTAAATAAACTCATCCCAAGAACACTATGGCCAAAATTGCACAAGCTAAACCCACAAATGTTAAGGTCGTAAATTTCTCCTTAAAAAAGAAACCAATGGCTGCTGATAACACCACCACGCCCACGTTATTCAAAATAAACATTTTGCCCGTGTTGCCACTGTAATCATCCATTGCAGAATACAATGCCACCACCGACAATAAATTTAGTGTACCCAATAACATCCCCAAAAAAAGCCATTTTAATTGAAAATTTTTCCAATAAATTGTCTTTATAACTGAAACAATTACACCCATTATCATTGCACCCGTGAAAGTAAGAGTGGCCATTTTATAGTTATCAAAATAGGCAAAATTGTACTTTTTTATCGCATTTAGGCTGCTATCCACAATTCCACTTCCAACAAATACCAAAATCAAGGTCCAATTAAATTTCAGTGACTGCCCTTCTGACTTTTTTGCAGAAATCAAATACACACTAAATAATGCCAATGTTAATCCAATAAAAATTTCAAGTGTAAAGGGCTCTCTAAAAAAGATTATTGCCAAAGCCACTGGAATCACCACACTCATTTTACTGGCCATAGAAGTAGCGGTTGCCCCAGAAATTTCTGTTGATTTTGCCATTAAAAAAAAGGTAATTACAAAAATAAAACCCAACAAAAACAAAGGCCAAAATCCGGGTTGTTTATAGATTTCGGGAACAATTAAATGTTGGTCCCATAACAATAAATTGCCCAAAACGGTGCAGGTTACATAATTAATTACAATTACAGGAAAAACAGGGACTTTGTATTTTCCCATTAGTTTAAATACCACAAATAGGGAGGTACTGAGGGCAATGCTTGCAAAAATTGCAATATTTTGTACAAAAATATTTTGCATTATTTAAATATGAGGTGGTATTATCCAATTAGAGTAATTACAACATACGTCTTCATCCCAATCGATTGACTGCCAAGAATCAACATTTACTTCTGGCGCCAAAACTCCTGTATTTAAATGTATCTTTTTACTTTTATAAATGCTTATTTCGTCAAACAACTTTTCATTGATAAACCGGTTTAGCGTATTGGCTCCACCCTCTACAAGCAAAGAATTGATATTGCGATCGTACAAAACGCCCATTAATTCATCCAAAGAATTGGAACAATCACTCACCTGTACCCATTCACAGTTGCCAGTTACACTGTTTTGATATTGATTTATCACTAAAGTCTGATTGGTATCGGTGATGGCATGGTTATAGTTCCCTGAATTTTCTGGATCCAACACAATTCTCAATGGTTGGGGTCCCCCAAAAAGTCTATCTGTCAGTTGTGGTTGATCTATTTGCCATGTGCCAACACCGACTAAAACTGCCGACACCGACTGCCTCAAAGAATGGGTATATTTATAGGCCGATTCACCACTGATTGACTTCTTTTGTTTGGGCAAAGGTGCAATAAATCCATCGGCAGATTCTGCCCACTTTAGTTGAATATATGGTCTTTGCAAGGTGTGATGGGTTAGAAAAAACCGATTCTGGTAAGCACTAGTTTCACGACCCAATCCAACAGAAACATTTACACCGTTTTCTTCTAATAACGCAATGCCTTTGCCCGATACAAGTGGATTTGGATCATACATAGAAACTACCACGTTCGGAATACGATGCTCTAAAATATAATGTGCGCAGGGTGGCGTTTTTCCAAAGTGACAACATGGTTCTAAGGTAACATACAAAGTGGATTCCCTCAAAAGTTCCTTGTTTTCAACAGAATCAATGGCCATGCGTTCGGCATGAGCCAACCCGTAGGCTTTGTGCCAACCTTCGGCAATAATGACATTATCATGAACGATTACTGAGCCCACTAAAGGATTTGGATTTACAAAACCTCGGCCTTGCTCGGCCAATTCTATGCATTTTTGAATGTAATCGATGGGTTTCAATTGTCACTACGAAAATAACCTTTATTTTTGAGGAGTTATGAAAAAAAGGTTGTCAAGTAAAGGTACACTTAGAATTACCACTATTTTTAGGGACTTCTTCCAAAATCAGCAATCTGCTGGGGTGTTACTTGTTTTATGCACATTGGCATCTCTTTTTATTTCCAACAGCATTTGGGGAACTGCGTATGTTTCAATGTGGAAGTTTGAATTTGGCACCGAAGCATTGCACCTTCATTTGAAACACAGTGTAACAGATTGGATAAACGACGCATTAATGGCTTTATTCTTTTTATTGGTAGGCATTGAAATTAAACGCGAATTGGTAGAGGGTGAATTGAGCGATAGAAAAAGAGCAATGTTGCCAGTTATGGGTGCCATTGGTGGCATGATTGTACCTGCGCTCATTTATTTTGTATTTAACATAAACAGTCCAAACACCCTTTCAGGCGTGGGAATTCCAACAGCAACAGATATTGCATTTGCCATAGCCATCTTGGGGTTATTGGGCGATAAAGTTCCAGTTGCACTTAAGGTGTTTTTAACCGCCTTGGCTATTATTGATGACCTCGGTGCCATAGTGATCATCGCTGTTTTTTATGGACAATCTATGTCGTTCGTTTGGTTGGGAATTGCAGCCGTTATTGCCTTATTACTGTATGTAGTTGACCGAATGGATTGGCATTTTTTGTGGATTTATGTGGTTTTGGGAATTGCATTGTGGTTTGCACTGCTGCACTCCGGCATTCACGCCACCATTTCTGGTGTCATTTTGGCTTTTTTATTGCCCCGACAAACCAATATAGAAAAACGATTGGCGAATCGCATTGAACATGGTCTAACCCGGTGGGTTTCATTTTTGATTCTTCCACTTTTTGCAGCTTCAAACACTGCAATCCCCATTAGTTTCGAGGTGTTGGATCAGATGTTTAGTCCTTTGTCTTTGGGGATATTTTTCGGACTTGTATTTGGTAAACCTTTGGGAATAGTAAGTTTCAGTTTATTGAGTCACAAACTAAAACTGGCAGAAATCTCTTCGGCCATATCCCTAAAAAAGCTCATTGCGGCTGGCATATTGGGAGGTATAGGTTTTACCATGTCAATCTTTGTAACAAACCTTGCATTCACCAATATTGAATATATCAATATTGGAAAACTAAGCATCATTATTTCCAGTGTTACTGCGGCTACATTGGGTTTTCTTGTTTTTAAATCCAAGAATTAATTTTTTTGGGGGGGATGTTGAATTGTACTTAATCTTCAATTCTGGCTGTTTTGACTAAAGCGCCAGCAGACAAAATTTTAATTTTTTTACCTTCTAAAGAAATCATACCGTCACTTTTAAATTCTGACAGTAAGCGGATGACAGTTTCAGTGGCCGTTCCAACTAAATTCGCCAATTCTTCTCGTGAGATGCGCAATCCAATGGTTTGTTGATCTTCTTCATAACCATAAGTCTCTTTTATAAACAACAATGCTTCAGCAAGTCTTTCACGCACTGGTTTTTGCGCCAAATGAGTTATACTTTGTTCTGCTTTTCGCAAATCTTCAGACAACAATCGCATCATTTCCATAGATAAAACGCCGTCTTTTTGTAAAATACCCATGAATAAATCTTTGGGTATGAAACAAATTCCAGATTCTTCCATGGCCACAGCGGAGGCATAATAGCGTTCTTCGCCAAGCAAAGATCGGTATCCCAAAAGGTCTCCCGCCTTTACCAATCTCAAAATTTGTTCTTTTCCGTCATCTCCAATTTTAGCCACTTTTATTTTGCCAAAATTCACGCAGTAAACTCCTTGTGGACGCATTCCCTCGTGGAAAATATTTTGTCCTTTTTTATAATTGGTACAAACTTTTTCGTCGTTTATTTGATCAACCGAATCGTTCTCGGCCTTGCAAAACACAGAATTAAATCGTTTTACGCAATTCTTACAATCTAAAGGCTGATGTTCAAAACTCATTGGAGACAACAATAATAGCCAAATTTATAATTTATCGAAGATTAATTCCTAAAATAACTCCAAATTATTTTGAAAACCCTTGAACCGTGAATATGTTATAGAAAATCTATTTTGCCCCCAAATCCTTTAAAAACAGGCGTTTCATCTACTTTTTATCGGTCACCATTTCGTTGAGATCTGCGTCCATATCAAAAGTGCTGATATCTATGAGCTTTGGGTCTTAAGCATCATTCGGTTTTAAAACTATTTTGGCTTACAACAATCTCCAGATTTGTGAACGTTGTTTTCAAATTTGGGACTGAGATAAGGTATACCCAAATTTGCGCCTCTTAACAAAAAAACGACTCCCATAATCAGTAGCCAATATGGAAGTATTTTATTTAATGAAAACCGAATTTTATTTGAAATTATATTTTTTGTTAAGGAAACTAGAACCATTGCAGGAACTGTTGCCAATCCAAAACCCAGCATAAAATAAACGGCTCCAATTGCATTTCCAGAACCGAGTGAAGCGAGTAAGGCGCCATAAACCAATCCGCAGGGTAAAAGTCCGTTTAACATCCCCGCTAGAAACCATCCACCCAATAAGTTTCCTTTAATTACTTTGCCAAAATGGGCATTTACAAAATCTGAGATAAAACCACCACCGGCATTTTTAGAAAATAGAGATTTCAGCCAAAGCACAATAAATAATCCCCCAAGAACCAAAGAAAACCCTTGTTCAAATTTGCGCAAATCCAACCATTGTATGATTGAACCAAAAAACAATCCGAGCAAAACATACACAGTTACTCTGCCCAAATGATATACCACAGAAGTTAATGCCGCTTTACTGCTTTTTGGCAAAAGCATAACCAAAGGTCCACACATTCCTACACAATGAAGGCTGCCGGCCAAGCCAATTAACATTCCTGCCAGAAATACTTCCATTTATAATTTCTCAAATGGCACTTCGGTTCTGAACGTATCTTTTTCAGCAGTGAACCAACGAATTTTAAGCATAT